>CAZTWB010000076.1:0-1576 GCA_964617035.1 uncultured Candidatus Saccharibacteria bacterium | reverse complement strand
CGGATAACCCTAAATCTGGCGCATTGGTGTATGATTTGCGATTTGATCCGACTCCTTGGTTGAACATGTCTACTAATCAGCTAGTAGAGGCTTGGAAATGGAAGAAAGATAGTCAAGAGCCAAGACTACCAATTAAGACACTGCAATATAATCGATGCCCTGCTGTTGCTCCTAGCGCTGTGTTGGACGATCAATCAAAACAACGATTAAAACTCGATATGGATGAAATAGTCAAACATCACCAAATACTCAGTAGCAATAAAAAATTTGTAAATTCGGTACTGAAGGCTTTAGAAATTATGAATAAACAGCAACAGTTGGCGTGGCAGGCGGACCAAAAGCTTGTTGATGGCCAATTGTATGATGGATTTTTTAAGCCAGTAGATAAGCTCAAAATGGAGCAGATTCAAAAGCTGGATAGCTCATTAATTAACAATAAAGCACCAGACTTTAGTGACTCTAGGCTAAACGCCTTGTGGCCACTATATAAAGCACGAAACTTCAGCGACAAATTAGATGCCCAGGACATACAGCAGTGGGAGGAGTACAGAAAGCATAAATTTTTTGATGGAGACGAGCAAAGCCGTGTAAGTAAGTACTTTTCGCGTATCGAGGAGCTTGCAAATAACAAGACACTAAATAAAAAGCAAAGGTATCTACTAGAAGATTTAAAGCTTTACGGAGAGAGTATATTACCAGACCTTAGCTAAAAAGTTGTAATTGAGTCGATTCTTTATTACTGCGCTTTGTTGAATGAGTTTTATGATAAAACACTAACACGCTAATAGAAAGTGCTAGCCCAACAAGCAAGTACCAAAATAATGTAATTTCTAAGTTTGTGCCAGGGATATGCCCCAATACCAAGAACTCCAACATAAGTCCACTCCTTTTGAGTGTATCTTACACTAAATTGTAAAATTGTCAAACATATTGCAAAAATGCTAATGGTTGATTACTTTTTGTGTTTTATCTTGAGCTGTTTAGAAATTTTCTGAAGTCGTTTACGATTCCCGATAAACAGCCAAATGCTAGTAAACATCAACCCCGAAAATACTCCTTTAATAAATACCGATTCGCTTGTTGATATTATGTAACAACTCAACAGAAATAAAGATAGTGAAATAATATCAAATAGCAATTGAGTCGCCGGTTTTTCGCTAAAAATTAGTTCCGATAGTTTATTTCCGTGATTGCTCAGATTACCCATCAGTTTTTCGGCCCATTCATGATTGCTAGCCAACAGGGCTAATCCGGCCAGAAAGAGAGGAATACCGCCTGGGCCAGGAATCCAGCCCACTAAACCGGACGAAATGATAAGTAATACTCCAAGAATATCGATGCCAATTTTTTTTGGCAGTGGTCTTTCTTTGTGGAGTACCTTCTTGATATCTTTGTGGTCTATCTGCATGTTTATATATTCTATCAAATATACCAGACTAAGAGTAAAAACGAATAGAATATTGGAAAGCTAAAAGAAGACTGTATGCTAACAAAAATATGCTTGATTACGTAGCCCTAGTACGCTATCATAAGCACTATAAGCTATTAAAGGGGATTAGTTAATGTTTCATAAAGA
>CAZTWB010000075.1:0-1580 GCA_964617035.1 uncultured Candidatus Saccharibacteria bacterium | reverse complement strand
AAATGGTAAGTAATCACCAATCAAACCAACATTATCCAGTTTTGCTCAGAGAAGTTCTACAATATCTTGCTCCAGAGAAGGGTGATAAACTCTTAGATGCGACAGCGGGATATGGCGGACATGCGGAAGCAATCCTGAATATTACAGGTCAAACGGAAGGAAGTGTATTGATAGATCGTGATCAAAATGCGATTTCTCAACTCCAAAAAATCTTTCCAAAAAAAAGCCCAGAGATAATCAAGGGTGACTTTTCCAAAACTTCTCAGGTGTTGTTAGATAAAGGTCGACGATTTGATTTGATTCTGGCAGATTTGGGCGTTTCGTCGCCACATCTCGACAATGCTAATAGGGGATTTTCGTTCCAGTATGAGGGTCCACTAGATATGAGGATGGATGAATCTGCGCAACTAACTGCTGACGATATCGTCAACTATTATGATGAGCAAGATTTATCGAATATCATTAGAGATTATGGTGAAGATCCAAAATCGAAACGTATTGCGCATGCAATAGTAAATAGTAGGCCAATACAAAAAACAACGGATCTTGCTTTAATCGTTGAGCGTGTTTACGGAGGCAGGATGAAGTATAAAACTCATCCAGCAACCAGGACATTCCAGGCGTTGAGAATTGCCGTGAACGATGAACTTACTCAAATTAAAACAGCCTTACCGGCGTGGATACAACTATTAAATCCTGGGGGAAGGTTAGCTGTTGTGAGCTTTCAGAGCTTGGAGGATCGTATAGTCAAACAGATATTTCTCGAACACGGAGCGAATCAATATGACGCGAGCCTTACCGTATTAACAAAAAAACCAATCACTGGAAGCCAAGATGAATTAGTTTTCAATCCGCGTGCTCGTAGTGCAAAACTAAGAGTCGCAGTGAAAAAATAAAAAGAAAGGGGACAACATGCCAATAACGGTAAAAAGTAGTTCCCGTGCATACAAGATCAAAGTAAAAGTTTTGTAAGCACGAACCGCTCCTACAGCCAAAACAGCTGTAGGAGCACCAAAATACAAACTTAACACAAAATACAAATACAAAAATGACATATTCAAACACATTAGCATCTGGACGCGGTCAATACATGCGACGAAATCAAAATGTAACGACGTTCAAGTCTAAAGACAAGGCAATAGGGCCTGTAAGTAACACAATAATATTAATTGTGTTAGCATGTTTATTGGGGTTGCTATATTTAACGCAGGTAACCAAGACGAATACCTTTGGATATCAGTTAAATGAGCTTAACAAGCAACAAACAAGCCTACAACAGGAACACGATGAACTAGAGGTTGCATCGGCAAGGTTGCAGTCTTTAGATCGAGTTAAGACAAGTGAACAAGCAAATCAGCTCGTATCGGTTGCCCCAAGCGCTACAATACAAGAATAAATACACTATATTTTCAATAGACTATGCAATTATCAGAAGATTCTAATCAGTATCTTTTTCGAATTCGTTTTGGATTCGGACTGATTGTTATTGTTATTGCAATTTTTATCATCAGGCTATTTTATCTTCAGGTCATCAAACATGATTACTATAAGGCTACTGCTTTAAGTGGACAGTATAAGGA
>CAZTWB010000074.1:0-1592 GCA_964617035.1 uncultured Candidatus Saccharibacteria bacterium | reverse complement strand
CCTAACCATCACCAGCCAACCAGGAGAAGGCACAACAGTGATAGTGGGGATGGGGGGTGATAGGTAAAATCTATAATAAATTTACATGTTTCTATTCGACTTGTGATAAAATAATCGTTAGCACGTTAAGGAGGTGTAGGTAATAATGGATATTTCATCAAGTAGTAATGAAAAAGTTAAAGAATCAAAATCAGCATCATCTTCAAAGAAGAAGATGACACCAAAGCAGAAAAAGATAATCTACTCAATAATAGCTGTTTTGTTGTTAGTTTTTGCTGGCATAGGAATCTATAAGTATGCTTATGATAAAGGATACGATAAAGGAATGGAAGCTGGCAAAAAAGCTAGCGCCTCAAAGAGCCCGACTGATTTATTTAACAATCTTCAAAATCCATTCAAAACGCTCACTGGTTCTGTCGAAAAACTAGAGGGTGAAAAACTTACGATTGCAACAAGCAAGGGTGAAGTAAAAACACTTACTATAACTGACAAGACCAAGATAACCAAAAAGACAGATACGCTTAACAAAGATTCTTTAACTAAAGGCACTAAGGTTACTATTTTTACTACGGGTGAAGGGGATAATTTGAGTGCTACTAGAATAGTGGTGAGGTAGACAGTATTTTTTGTGACGTTAGCAGAGAAAGTTGTATTAATTGATGAAGAAGAAATCACCCAAACTTTCAAAAAAGTATAAGATTATTATATTTACGGTAATAGTTTTATTTATTGTTGGTATTTTTATCGTCACAAAAAGACATAAAAGTGTCGAGAAACCAAATGAACCAGAGGTTGTCACGTATTCTACCGATGCCCCAGACGAATCTAAGGCCAATGCTAATACATATAATTGGAAGGGTAGCGAAAACGATCCAAAGAAATTGCGTATTCAGTCGATTGGCGTCGATACATACGTACAGCGCATGGGGGTTGACCAGAATAACAAGATTGCTGTACCAAACAATGTCCATCTGGCAGGATGGTTTACTAATAGTCAACAGCCTGGACAGGACGGCCTTTCAATAATCGCAGGTCACGTTACTGGCAAAAAAAGCGACGGAGTATTTAAATATTTAGGCGATATGAAAGCAGGGGATTCATTTGAGGTAGAAACCGGCGGTGGCGCAGTCAAACACTACAAAGTTATTGAAGTAAAACAGATGAAAGAGTCAGAATCAGCAGATTTTTTATTTTCTCAGAAACCTAACACCAAGAGCCAGCTTAATTTGATAACTTGTGGTGGCAGATTTGACTCCTCAGCCCAGGCCTATGATGATAGGGTTATTGTGGTTAGTGAACTTCAGTAGCGCAAAAAGGATACCTAGTACAACAATCGTTGATATATAAAGGGATTGTCCGAACTTTGTAGATGTTTTAACCAAATGTAATTATATTTTGGCGTGTAGTTTTTCTGCGCATAATGTAGGCTAAAGGTTCGAAAATTATAGATACAGGCTCATCGTAAGCAACGCTAACTAAGATACTTTACCTCAACCCCGTATTAGGACTCCCTACAGCTAGTGTAGCTAAGCCTACGGGGTCTTTGATGATGCCAGTGGTATTGTCTAGGTCTAGTTCGCCATTGTCGGTAA
>CAZTWB010000073.1:0-1610 GCA_964617035.1 uncultured Candidatus Saccharibacteria bacterium | reverse complement strand
ATGGCTCTGACCGATATTTTTGAAGCAGAAGGATTGCCAACTAGGTGCCTAAGTAATGTATATGTTGAACAACTTGCAGAAAGCTTTTCGTTCCGATTAGCCGAAAAACATTTGCAGACGGGTCGAATATTGTTGGTTGCAGGCGGAACCGGGCATGCTTATTCTACTCACGATACCGCTGCGGTACTAACCGGTCTTGAGCTTGGTTGTGATATTGTGGCCAAAGCCAGCAAAGTTGATGGAGTATATGATAAAGATCCTTCAAAATATAAGAACGCCAAAAAGTACAATAGCTTATCTTTTCAACAGGCCGTTGAGGATGCAGATGTTAAGGTGATGGACAAAGCTGCTATGGGATTGGCGCTTGAACATAAAATGCCAATAATAGTTTTTGATGCTATGAAACAAAATAACATTCTCGCCGTAGTTAGTGGCGAGAGTGTTGGCACAAAAATTAGTTAACTTATTTATTAAGTTAGACTTCTATTGAATCACCAGGCTTCAGATATTTAAACTCTTTGTTATCGCGCTCGGCAAATTTTTGTAACCATGAATTAGTTGTAGAATGTCCTATATCGGATAAGAGAGCATTATGGGTCGGGAATACTCGTTTGCACTGACTATTTTCAATGAGTGGTATTGTTTGACCCACTCTAAGCCATGGGGCGGATGCGGGCACCGCTAAGACTTCAAATGGTATTGGACATTCAGTAAAGGAATCGCCAGGATAATATAGGGTATTATTCACTAGAACGCCGATATTCTGTATCAACGGAGTTTTTGGATCGATCTCAGCATGGTCTTCGCCAAAAAATTCTAAAGATATACTCCCAATCTTTTCGACATTTTGAAGCCTTACCACCGTGGCTTTATCGCCCAATTCTTTAGCAACCTCGTTGGTTGTCCATATTTTTAGGTCTGGATTCTTTGCGATAATTTTGTTAATTATTGACGGGTCAAAATGATCACCATGAATATGAGTAATAATTACTGCGTCTATGTTACCAAGGTTAGTTAGGGATTTTGTAAACACTCCCGGGTCGATAACAATCCGGGTATCATTATGTTGAATATCCAGGCATGCATGTTCATATTTAGTTATACGCATAGGCTAATTATAACATCTGTAGTAGTTGTGTTTTAGGTTTGCTTGGTTTTGTCGCGTTTGTTTAGATAATACTTAATAGACGGGCTTATTTCTTTATCTGTGCGGTGAATACAACCAATCCAGCAACAGGGTCGGCGTTTACCTTCTTGTAGTTGCCTAATTACTCTGTCGATATGTTCCTTGCGAGTTGATTCCTTCTTGACAGAGACCACCCAGCAAACCCACTCATTTCTTTGGATCGGGGTTAGTTTGTTCCAAATCATTGACACTTCTATGTTTGCCTTTAGAGCTTTGGTTAAATCCGGAGGTATTTGATGAGCCGTACCTGGTGACAATTGTATTTTTGGCATATTGACAGAATACTGGCCTGTATATAAATAATCAACAAAACTAACCATGACATAATTATATGCATCAATATATGTGCTCCCTGAAGTCATATTTTCGTTATTAATTAATAATATGTAGTTGTATAATTGCTTATTAGGAAGTGAGTAGTACT
>CAZTWB010000072.1:0-1624 GCA_964617035.1 uncultured Candidatus Saccharibacteria bacterium | reverse complement strand
CGGTCAAAAAGAAAGTTTCGGCAACTATATCTACAGCCGCAGGACTCTGTTTAAGCAATAACTGAATAGAAGAGTTGGTCACGATAGGTTTACCATAACTACTAGCCATAAAATCGGCGACGTCTTGGGTAATAGTTGTGAGACCTAAATAGTACTTACGAGCCCGTTTAGCGATACCGAACACAAATCGGGCAGAATCTTCATGTTGCATCATAATCCAAGCCTCATCTAGCACCAAAATTCTACGCTTTAACTGACTTCGTACAACATTCCAAATATGACCCAAAATAATGTACATAGCAATAGGGCGGAGAGAATCTTCTAAATCACGAATAGAAAATACTAGCAACTGATTTTGCAACACCACATTAGTTTGGTTATTAAGCAACCCAGCGAAAGTGCCTTCGGTAAACTTACCCAAACGCAAGGCCAGGCTTTCGCCACCAACCATACCACTTAAGATTTCGATAAGGTCGCTCATAATTGGCATCTCAGCTGTAGCAAAATCACTAGCTTCTGAAATATCTTTTTTTGCATACGTTTGCCACATAGCTTTATCCAAAATAGCTTCTTCGGTTGGATCAAGTTTACCTAAAACCAAACCCATCAGGCCAATTAAATTGATAATGGCACTACGGAGAATATCACCCTTGTCTTCATCTTCTAAACCGATTGGCAAATCGAAAGGATTAATGCGGAAATCTGAGTTTAAAGAAATATTTAAATAAGTTCCACCAACTGCTTCTGCTAAATGCTGGTACTCATTTTCTGGATCCACTACTATAACTTCTATACCCACCATTAGCGAACGGAGAATTTCTAATTTTACTGCATAAGACTTTCCTGCTCCAGATTTTGCAAAGACAACAAAATTAGCGTTTTCCATTTGGAATCGATCAAACAAAATTAAACTGTTATTATGACGATTGATTCCATACAAAATTCCGTCATTGCCAGTTAAATCGGATGATACAAATGGGAAAGTACTAGATAACGGACTAGTATTAAGATTACTAGCAACATCAAGATCGTCAATCGCAAGAGGTAATGTTGAATAATAACCTGCCTCAACGGCTAACAAGGCTCTTTTCGTAACTACTAATTTAGCGCCTAACGCACTTTCTAAAATTTTAGAATTCTTGTCCAATTCTTCAAGACTATCGCAATACAAGGTAAAGTACAAAGCGAACCTGAAGAAATGTTCCACACCCTGTTGAAGTTCATCACGCAATTCTTCTACGTCGTGATAAGCAGTTTCTAGTAATGGGTTACGAGCCAGACCTTTTTCTTGTTCAATAGTCATCTGTGATCCAATCTCACCAACTTTGCTGCGTAATTTTTTTAGAACCATTCCGGAGTCGATTGGATAAATGAACATCGAAACATCTAAAGCACTTTCGGAGTTGATAATAAATGATAACCAGTTAGTAGACAAAAACCGAGGGTATGCCAAAACAAAGAAGCTACGACCAAATTTACCGTTTAATTCAAAATATGAATTAGAGAACTTTAGACTACTTGGGGCAAGTAAATCCTTAAGAGTTGTAACGCCTTCACGATACTCTTTTTCGACTTGAGCTAATTTTCCTTCGGCAGAAATCTGCCCTTTAAGGTGCTCTAACTC
>CAZTWB010000071.1:0-1742 GCA_964617035.1 uncultured Candidatus Saccharibacteria bacterium | reverse complement strand
AAATAATGTCATCATTATTTAAGTCCAAACCCCAGCAATGCTGGGGTTTATCTTTTCAGGTCACTATTCCTATTTTATATGCAAGCCGCTACAGCTAGAGGAGGATGTCAATCGCTATATGGCAGAACTACATAATTAGACTCTTTATGTCTTATGTTTAAATTACTTATTTGCTTGATTTGGCAGTTATAGCCTTCTTTGTTAAGCGTTACCAAAGCGTTTATTAAAATCTGTGAGTAGTGACTTACACTAATCAATTTAGGATTAGTCGATTGAAGTTCTTTTTCAGTCCTAAAGTTTAATAGAATTATTTTCTTACTTTTATTTTGCAAGCGTACCTCATCAAGAATGCTGTTCGTTATTTTTTTGACTTCATCTAGATGATTGGTTACTTGAAAAATGACAGTTTCTGGCACTTCATATTCTTGATAGCTTTTGTCTTCATTGACCCATTTTGCAGCTTCTTTTCTCGGTACATTAAACATCTTACTCAAGTCTTTAATTGCTAGTTGAGCCTCCTGACACAAGTTAGCAAAATCGAAGTTATCCATGAATACTCTCCTTTTTTTCTCTTGAGGACAAATATTTTTAATGTGTGACAAAATGAGTTCGCTACTTTCTTTGAATTGTAGTGTGAAAATCAAGATGCCATTAACATTGTAAATCTGATAGCTGCCATCTAAAAGGCGTTTTGCAATGTATGCAAGTTTATTTTGATAGGGATTATAAGCATAAATAGCATAACCTTTTATCTTTATACAATATCCGCTTTGGGTTACATACCCAGCTTCTTCAAATGCTTTAGAAAGCGTTATTTTTCTTCTCATCGTTATTCTCTACACCTTGTTTGGTGCTTATAAGGCAAGCAATGCTCATTTCATTAAGCTAAAGTGCTTAACATATTAAGCACTTTAGCTTAATTCTGTTGATGTCCATAGAGAATTAGAAAAATTTTTTGGATATGAGCGATGAAAAGGCTTGGTAGGCTGATTGATGATGAAATAAAGAGACGTGGTATCACTATTGCCGAATTAGCAAGGCGTTGTCAGTGTGAACGAAATACTATTTATAATGTGGTTTATACGGAAACGTATGACCCAAGACTTTCAACAATAATAAAATTATGTGAGGAGTTAGGGCTTGATATTGATAGCTTGGCTAAAGCTCATAAAATTGATTATTTAAAGGATGAACATTGAGCGCGTTTTTTAATTCAGCTTGTGCTGTGCGAAGCACAAACAAGTGAATTTAAAAAGGTGCAATCAGGAGTGGATTGAGACAGGAAAGTAGCATCAAAGAGGCTAACCGATGGTGTTTATTATTCTCTAAACAAAAATAAAAAACCCCACAATGTGGGGTTTTTTATGTAGAATGTCCGTACTGACTATTAGCTGTAGTCAGGATGTTGGATTGGCCAACGCGCCCTGCCGTATGGTTGGGGGTTGTTTTGCGACCGTACAACATCAGGAGACCATTCACATGAACGTGAATAAAGTCTATGCTGTTCTTGCTAAAAAATCAATATCTATTATTGTTGCGTTAAGCACAATAATTTTGATACTTGGTTTTACGGCTTTGATATTGGGTGGTAGTGTTGAATTAAATGCCAATACTACTACTATCAACATCAGAGTTATCGGAAAATAACAGTATGGGACTAGCTTCGGCTAGTCCCTCTGATGCTATAACACACATCATAGTGTTTGGTTCTTCTTGCTAATACTAAATAATGTCATCATTAT
>CAZTWB010000070.1:0-1755 GCA_964617035.1 uncultured Candidatus Saccharibacteria bacterium | reverse complement strand
TAGCTTCCTTGCTTGGTATATTATCGATGATAGATTTGTGCATAAAGTATTCTTCACCACTGTTTGAAGAACGGTCTAACAGTTGAAACTTTATGATATAAGTTTTATTTGCTTCCAGAGCAAAGTTATTTATGTTTGCCGTACCGGTCGTAATTATAGTTATAGAACTCTTGCTATTTTTTACAAAAAGTATGTTTTGAATTTGATTCACAGACACATCAAGTATTTTATGGCGATGATCATTATTCAGTATATTATTTTTCCAAGTATACAAATTGCCGTTATAAGTTAATAAATCTGTAAAAGGCATAGTTACGGGAGTTCTCTTTACTGTTTTGGTTTCGTTTATATCTTTTATATAGATTGGGCTTTCGTGTGCAGAACAAAGGGTTGATAATGACATGAAATCAGTCGCAAAACAGACGGTTATAAGTCTTAGGGAGCCTAAATTTGTATTTTGACGATCAATCTTTGTGACCGGAGATAAGTGCTTATCGATATTTGACTTTATAAAAATGTTATCATCCATTTTTAGTTTACGATAAACTTCGTCACTTAATACTGTTTGTTCAAAAAAAGGTAATAGATAGTCACTATCAAGATTGGTTTCAATCATGACAAGATATTTGTTGTCGTATCCTTGGTTTCTTAGACTCACCATGTATTGTGGTTTTTTAAAAGATTTGACTTCAATTTGGGGAGCATTATTTAGTGGTTGCCATTTGTTTCTAAATTCGACAAAAGGTCTTACACTATCATCAATCTTAATTCCAAGAACATCAGGGGCAATCCCAGACTTCTTAGGGTCGTACTCATAATAATCTGATATGACTGACAGGTTTTTGCTAATTTTTGGCAAAAAGTATTTGTTGAAAATCACGCTTTCTGGAATTATATTTATCCATCGATCAAAAATACCACCAATATAATCGCTCTTACCACTTAAACCTCCATACATTTTGCCACGTTGTGCTAAAGAACACACAAAATAAATGTAAGGAATTACATCCTCTTTATTGATAATAACTTCATTGTGGGCAGTCATAGTAAAGCGTATTTTAGCAGATTATTTTTTAATACACGTCATGGAATTATATGCAAGTAGTATGTTAATTATTTGAATAGATTCGAATTCTAGTGGTGCGGGTGGAGGGAGTCTAACCCTCGTCGCCTGCTTGGAAGGCAGGAATAATAAACGTTATACCACACCCGCAACGGAAGATATAATATCACACCTCTGTAAAAGTTACTATCAATTTTTCTTGGCTATTTGTTTGTAGTGAATAATGTTACAGATTGACGTATTTATTTTGCGTATACTAGTGTGCATTGTATGAGTGTAGAGAAATCCATACCATCAGAAAAATCAATTTGGTGGGATCCAAGGGAGCGTGGCACGATTGCCAATTTTACTGCCAAGGTGGCAATTGTTGGCATAATGTTAAATTTCGTGATTCATAAAGCGATTGATTACAGTAGCGACAAAGTTGGGGGCGTTGTTGATTCGCAGGCAGATTTAATAAGAAAAGATATTCAAGAGCCGATGAACGAAGTTCAGGAGAAGGTTCAAGGTGCCGTAGAATCTGTGGAGAATATTGAGGATGGAGTTGAACAAATGAAAAAATTCTTGCACGAAGAATTTGGAATTGAATTCAAAAATCACAAGGATTGAAGCGATGTATATTGTTATAAGGTGTAAGGTCAGGTATAGATTATAAGAAGGGTGCGAGAAGGGGTTGCCTGAGAGCAGGGAGT
>CAZTWB010000069.1:0-1760 GCA_964617035.1 uncultured Candidatus Saccharibacteria bacterium | reverse complement strand
TTAGGGTCTGCTCATAAACTGCGAACATATTTTGGTTGAAAAAAAGTAAGTGTCATATTATCTATCCACTGATAGATTCTAATTAGCCACAGCTGCGCCAACCTCGAGAGGTTGACGAGGTTGAGCACAAGAGTTATGGAGGCAATCCAAGATTCGCTAGTGGTTCTTAATTTGGCTCTGATATTATTCATACCATAACCAACCTTTGCTTGACCGAACTTTGCTTCAATTGGATTTCGTTCCCCCGGACTTACATGATTTGACAATGCCGATTCTTTGCTAGGTCTTCCTAATGGTTTGGCCCTTAACTCTATATTGAGCGACTTGAGATAAGCTCTATTGTCTCGCGAACAGTATATTTTATCGGCTAGTACTTCCTTAGGATAAAATCCATGTCGTATTTTATATTGTTCAACGGAATCTTTCAAGCAAGTTCCCTCATTAAAATTATCCCAACTCAATTTATCGATAAAAGTATATCCATTGACCAATGACACTTGAAGTTTTGAGCCAAACTCTACTTTTTTACCTTCCTTTCCTCTTACAATAGGTCGCACATGAGGTTGATGAAGATTGACAATTCTATCTTCAATAGTTCGGGTGCGATTTTGGTTCATTGTGAGTTGTTGAGCATATACGACTTTGATCGTTTCAATGTACTCTAATTCTTTAGGCTTTAGTGGTAAATTGCTGTGAAAATAGTTGTAGAAATCGTTCAAATAACCTATGTTTCTTGTGAGGTATTGGAGCTGAATCTTGTTGGCTTTATGTATCTCCTCATGCGATTTTGCTTTCTTTTTTATCACATTCAAAAAGTCCTTTCGGGCTATCTTCCTGTAGGTTCTTGGTTTAGATTCTAATGAACTCTTGGCATATAATTTATCAATCAATTCTTCTGATTTTTCGCGAGCAGCATTCAATAATTTCAAATCTGTCGGATAGGTAATATTCTGTGGAGCCACGGTAGCGTCTAATAAAAGCTTACCTTGATTCTCCGCTTCTGTAGTTTGACCATCATGATTCGTGTCGCTGGGTTGATCTATGTTATTATCGCCCTTGTCGGCAATTTGAGTAGAATGTTTTATAATCAGATCACTAATCTTGGTCATCAAATCCAGCCCTAATCGTTCTCTAATCAATGGAAATAAAGAGGGAGAGAATGGTTCATCATTGTTGAAACTTGAATAGCCAATAAAATATTGCATAAACATATTCTCTTGAATCTGTTGAATGGTTTCTCTATCTGTCAATTCTAACATATGCTTAATGATTACTGCCCCGATTACGACTCGACCATTGATAGGAGGTTTGCCTTCAGAAGAAGTGAATAGCTTATTATATTGATCTACAACCTCATCCCAAGGAATCAACTTGCTGAGCTTTACCCATCGGTTATTTTGGGTCAATTGCTGTTCAAACGGAGTCTCAAATCCAGGAATTGTCAGCTGATTTGGACTTACATATTTTGAAGTTACTGCACGCTTTCTAGACGATTTTGCTGGGTTCTTATCCTTTTTACCTTGCATCTAATGCTTATTTTTACAGACTCAAAGATACATCTTTATTGGGATTATGAGTTTCTGAGCAGACCCTAGTTAGGTTAATACAGCTTGCAACACTATCTGTACATATTTTAAATAAATTTATCCATGCTCCCCCCGTGCCATAACCTGCCCCAGAACAAAAGTCTGGACCAGCACCGCCAGCACTTAAAGAAAATCCAGTACCAAAACGATATGTTGAACAAACGTTTGTAAGGG
>CAZTWB010000068.1:0-1796 GCA_964617035.1 uncultured Candidatus Saccharibacteria bacterium | reverse complement strand
GCTCTTTATGAAACATTAACTAATCCCCTTTAATAGCTTATAGTGCTTATGATAGATGATATAAGGGGAGAGCGCAAGGGGAATATGAAAAGAATAGGATAAATATGGAAATATACTCACTGCGATGACAATACTTTGAAAATTATATTTAAAATAGGTTTAGTATTTGTGGCCAACCGTAAGTATCATATTGCACCCTATATTAGGGATGACACCAAAAAGAGTTGATATTATTGCGTGAGATATTCTTCCAATGCTTGTTGCCAGGGCTGTGGCTTATATCCAAGTGATTTAATTTTATCTAACGACAATTCACTTTGCAGAGGACGAGGAGCAATGCCTGGTTTGTCTTTATAATAGTCCTTCGTAGACACACCGGTCACGGTATTAGTTAGATTTGATAGCTTATATATAGTTTTAGTGATTTCTGCCCAGGACGCTGGTTGTCCATCGTTTGTAATATTGAAGGTGCCGAATGGTGCTTTAGTTGATAACAAGAAATCTATCGCTCTAACAAGTTCATTGGTAAATGTGAGTCGCCCAATCTGATCATTGACTACCGACGGGTCAATGCCTTTATGCGCTAGATCGAGCATGGTGCGAACAAAGTTTTTGCCTTCGCCAATCACCCACGATGTGCGCAGTATGTAATAGTTTTGTAAAGTTGAAGCTAACAAGTCACCTGATGCCTTACTAGCTCCGTATACACTGAGAGGGCTAAAAGATTCGTCTTCTAAGTGTGGAGTGATCGTGCCATCAAATACATAGTCTGTAGAAATATGAACAAGCGTAATATTATTTTGTCGAGCAACTGAGGCCAGATTTCCAACAGCCGTAGCATTAACCGCCCAAGCAGCAGTCCTTCCTTTGGGCGTTTCAGCTTCATCGACATTGGTATAAGCCGCAGAGTTAATCAACACTTTTATGCCAGACCAATCGTAGTTTTCTACGGATTTTCCATCTGTTATGTCTAAAGTATCGGAATCAGCGGACTTGGCATTAGGGTATTTTTGCTGTAGTGCTGTACCTAATTGCCCATTCGCCCCCACTATGAAAATATCTGTTTCTTTCATATATAGTCCCAATAATTCTCCTTAGTGATAAATTCCGTGCTTACGCCAGGGTACGACGACCTAAAACCGGCAGGTATTTTGGATTGTTTTTTCCATTTACATTCATAGGCATGAGTCTCTTGGTCGACCTCCTCTATAAGGTCAATTTCTTGCCTATCGCGTGAACGCCAGTAGTAGCTACGTACGAATTTTTGTTCGTTCTGATGTAATCTAAGTCGCTCTACTAATACAAAATTCTCCCAGAGTTGACCAACATCGTTTCGCAGATGGAGATCTCTAAAATCATCTATAAGCGCATTGCGCATGCCAAGATCATAAAAATACACTTTTCTTAGTCTGCCAATCAGAGATCTTTGGTTCTTGCGGTATTGAGGGCGTCTAAAGACTATGAAGGCCTTTTCTAGCAAGTCAATATAGCGCATGACAGTTTCTTTACTTATTTCTAAATGTGTTGCCAGTTCACTGTAGCTGACCTCATTGCCTATTCGATGAGCTAACAACCTCAACAGGTTGTCGATAACGGTCTGGTCGTATATTGTGCCTAGTGCAAAAGAATCTTTGTACAGATATCGATTGGCTATATCTCTAGCTCTGTTAGCTGAGTCTTCTAGGTTCATGCCCCACAACCCAGGATACCCACCATGTATCAGTAATCTCTCGAGATTATTATTCCCTGACAGTAGATTTTTTGACACTTCTTTGAGTCCGAGTGGGTAAAGTAAC
>CAZTWB010000067.1:1596-1819 GCA_964617035.1 uncultured Candidatus Saccharibacteria bacterium | reverse complement strand
GGCATCAACAATTAATATGCAACCGTCGGCCATATTGAGCGTTCTTTCAACTTCGCCTGAAAAATCAGCATGGCCCGGAGTGTCGATAATATTTATTCTGTAGTCGCCATGTTGCACGGCGGTAATTTTTGCGGTGATCGTAATCCCTCGTTCACGCTCTTGATCACCCGAATCCATGATGAGTTCTTGACTCATTTCTGCCTGATTATCACGGAAGGTCTGT
>CAZTWB010000067.1:0-1586 GCA_964617035.1 uncultured Candidatus Saccharibacteria bacterium | reverse complement strand
AATAATGGCAATGTTACGAATATTTTTTGGATCTTGCTTCATGGTATCCTTTTTTGAAATTAATAATGCGCCGATAGAACCTAGGCGCATTGACTACTCTATCTTTTAATTATGACATATATGAAATTTTATTTCAATAGCTGCGCAAGCTTTGTGGCTGTATTGTAATTTCTGATCGTCATTTGCTTATAGACAGGCGTGCCGACTACTCGACTAAAGGCAGATCGGCCAAATGATTTAAAGTGATGAGCTTGAAATAAATAACCATCCCCAGCATAGAGCGCTTCGATCCCGGGCTTTAGCTTTCCGATTGCAGCAACTACATCTTTCATATTGTAGGGCTCAAGTATAAAAATAAGATTGTACTTCCATTGCAAGTCATCACCCCACCATCTTGGTTTTTCAGAAACAATCTTCTGGTATGCTGACGCTTCGATGACCACAACCCCAATCTTAAACCCAAATCTTTTCTCTAGGCACTCTTCAATTTTAATTCGAGCTTTTTGTACCAAATCCTCGGTTGAAAAAATTACGTTGCCACTGTTTATGTACGTTGAGACATCATTGTAACCAAGGTTTTCGAAACAAACTTTCAGGTCAACCATTGGGACTCGATTCTTGCCGCCAACGTTCACCCCACGCAGCAATGCGATATACTTCAACGACGCCTCGCGCGCACTGAAGGGAACGTGGCGTATAGCAGTACCAACGCAGCAAGCCAGCAGGCAATTCCAGCCAAGATGGCAAGCCAGGCCAAATGAACAACATTCAAACCTCTCAAAAGTGAATAAAGCGAAAGTATGCCGAGCCCGGCACTCGCAAACCAGCCACTACCGGCCGTTGACATTATCACTAATACTGCACCACCAAAAAACCAGACGAGGATACAAGTCACCAGAACGGCTAATACAGCAATGGAAATGTACTTAACTTTTGTATCTTTAGTTACAACGAATGCATATATAGCCAGCACCAGCGCAGGCCATAGTGCGTATGAGTTAGGAGCTCCCTGGAAATCTTGTTTAAGATTCTGCACAAGTTCAAAGGTCTTGAAAAGAACTAAGGCTGTCAGTACAGTGCTAGCTCCTGCTGCCAAAATTGCCTTATTTTCGCCTAGATTGTTTTTCTTCTTAGCCATAGCCGTACACTCCTTTATCATTCTTTAGATATATAATCTACAGCAATTTTAGCATAAACAATATGATTAAACATCGCAACGGAATTGTACATATTGAGCTCGATATAGGGGACGAGGGATTCGAACTTTACTAACAGATTAGAAATTGACAGGAGAGATATATGTTGAGATATAGTGCAAATAACCAAACTTTTTACAGTTCAAAAACTCAAAGTATAAATTGGCTGGGGCTCGAGTTCCTTAATATAACTTTTTCGGTCCAAGAGGATGATCCGATAGTCGATATTGAGGAGGTAATTCAATTACTAAGTGGAGATACTAATGACAGTTTTGCGAACAGAAGATCCAATCCGCCCTACTTGTAATTGTACTGTAGATTGACTGCACCAGTTACACCAAAAAACCAGACGAGGATACAAGTCACCAGAACGGCTAATACAGCAATGGA
>CAZTWB010000066.1:0-2152 GCA_964617035.1 uncultured Candidatus Saccharibacteria bacterium | reverse complement strand
AAGGTTCGTGCAGTCAACAGCGACGGAAATATCGCCACCCACTGGAGGCGGGCAAGATATATCACCCCTTCCAATTTCTGGATTTATTCCGCTATTAGTGCCATCCGGATTTACTCCTATAGCGTATATAACATAGGTAGAAGGCTGTCCGTCCTTCCAGTTTGCTGGAATATCCCATCGGAACCCGTGATTACCTCCTATGCCAAACGCAGCATTAACATCTGACCTGGGATTGTCGGCTACAACACCACCGTAAGCAGATAATTGTGATACGAAATCGATAGGGCTGCCTTGACGATACCTATAAATATGTATACCTAACGAAGCATTGGTGTTGTTACCATCAAAGGCCCAGCCCAAAATAGTATTGCAGCTTATCTCGTCCATATTACGCGTGATGGTTGACGTTGGTCTTACGTCGACTGTTATTGTTCTGGTGACCGGCACGTTTCCGCACCGCGTATCATCCAAACCATTTGCAACAACTATAGATCCATTAACTTGAGCCACACACCTAAATTCAGCTCGCCCATTTATCTGATACCAATGAACCATTCTTTGATGAGCAGTGATGGTAACGTTATGTGTGCCCGGCGGCAACCCCGACAATCCAGACAATCTTAAATCTTGATGAACAGGATATTGGTCAAACGGTGTACCACAAAGCTTTACCCATCTTAAATTCCATTGATTTGTGCATGAATAATTCATTACAGTCTCGAGAGAAACAAAATTCACAGACCCGTTTGTTGTTGTGTACAAAACAGTGGTTGATTTTGTCGCCATAAGTTCCTTGTTTATGACTATCCCACTGCTGTTAATATTTGAATTACATTGCGCTGTAACAGAGTTCAGCCACAGGTCTACACTATCCTGCCCCTGGTCAACGGTCACTGTTTCTGAATCACTTCGGCCTGCTGGCGATAACCAATTAAACTGCCCGTGCCGCTCGTTTCTATTACCTACAGCATTCCAACATCCGGCATTATTAAACAGCGTTTGTAATACACTTGGTGGAAGGTTTTCTAAATTCTCAATAATTGCGCTGACTCGACCCGGAGAAAGAACCAGTACGCCCACTACAGCAACAATCGATACAATCAAACTACAACATGTCAATCTAAGGAACTTCCACATAATTAATAGTACAGAGTGCTTTCCTTTATTTCTTTATTGCGCATCTTTAGCCCTTCGAGCTCTACTTTATATCTTTCGACAGCATTAGGCTTTGTTATAAAAAAAGCAAATACCTTATCGTCTGAATATTCTTCTTGTAATTTAGTCATATAATCTGAGGCCTTCACTTCATTAGCTTTATATATATAAAAAGCCGTTAATGGTATAAGACAGTTAGGATTTGTATTGTGATCAGAAAATTGCTCAATTTTTGGAATCATAGAAGCCAATTCATCCCTATCGTTTGATTGAATTTTTGCACTCGCTTTACTTAATAAATCTTGGTTAGAAGAACACTTATTTTGATTCGCAACTTCTATGCTTTGTCTTAAATAACTCAACCCTGCCAGTAAACAAACCGCAACGATAAAAATGGTTAGCGTAACGAACTTTTGTTTAGTTGAGCTTTTCTCGACTGCACGAAATAAGCGTGCAAATATATTTTCTTTTTTACGATTAAACCTGCTACTGCTTGAAGGTTGCTGCTCTGACGCCATGATTAATTAATATTGTACTACACTGCTTATGTTTTTGTAAAAAACTTAGGGATTATTGCAAATTAAACTAAATGTACATTTAAAGGATTGGAGGCAAGCCAACTATTGAGTCATACCTTCTCGTATTTGCCGTTGGATTATTGGGCGAATTAAGCCCGTATTTTAAGCCCAAATAAAACTCTGTTGGGAAGTTGAAGACCTCGGCGATGTTAGGACTGTTGCCTGTTTCATTTGCTCCAACAGCTCCTGATACATCACCGTTGAGCCTATTAAAGCGAACTCTATCAGCCACAAAGGCTCCGTTGACGGTTAGTTTACTAATACATCCGACCGTCAGAGGCTGGCAGGTATTTATTTCGCCATCCGTGCCATTATCGCCTGGAAGGGCTACATACAGTCCATCTAGCCTGGATACATTTGGGGTAATATTGATATGACCCTTTACGATAATGATAATTGGATTGATTTCTTCTGGACTG
>CAZTWB010000065.1:0-2216 GCA_964617035.1 uncultured Candidatus Saccharibacteria bacterium | reverse complement strand
ACCGTAAAGGATTTTCCAGCACCAGATTTAGCAAAAACTACAGCATTGCTGTTTTCTAGGCTAAACCTATCAAAAATTACCAAACCAGAATTATGCATGTTGATGCCATACATGATGCCGTTATCTTGGGTAAGGTCGGCACTAGTGAACGGAAAGGTGGTACTCAATGCTCCAGTACTCATATTGCGCTTAATTTGTAGCTGATCTGTAAATTGAGGTACTGTACTACTTAGTCCCTGCTCCTGCTGAGATGTCGCAGGTTTAGAATAAACCAATTGTTGTCCAAGGAGCGATTCAATTTTATGCGTAACAAACTCAAGCTCATCAAGGCTACTAGCATAAATCGTAAAGTAAAAACCAAACCTAAAGAAGCGCTCTTCTCCAACCTGAAGTTTGTCGCGCATTTCTTCAGCATCTACAATGGCGGCTTGCTTGCCCGGATCACGAACCCTACCTTTCTCTGCATCAATTTGTAAGCCAGCTTCTAATTGACTAACCTTTTTACGGAGGTTTTCCAATACCACCTGGCTTTCAACTGGATAAATAAACATTGACATGTCAATAATCTCATCAATGTTGATCAGACTGCTTAACCATCCTGTGTAAAGCTGTCTGGGATATCCAAAAACATAAAATGTTCTAGCATGTCTAGTGCCAATTTGAAAATACGAAGAGTTAAATTCTAAGGAACTCGGCGCAATAAAATCACGAAGAGCTGTTACACCCTTCTGAAAAGCAACATTAACCTCTTGTTGTTCGCGCATTGCCTGTTGTTGTGCAATAGCTACCGGATCTAGTGGTTGCTGTTTCTTGCCAAAAGCCATTAACGGAGCTCCTTATCTAGATTAGGTTGGGGAGCGTGACCTTCGCCCTTAGTTACAACCGGCACAGCTAGATCATCAAAATTCTTTAATTGTTGACGAGTAGCAGTGTCGGGGTTGTAGGTATCGTAATACAATTCAATTAATTCTTGTGTATCAAGAGGAACACCTTGCACGCCACATTGTTGCAAACTAGCTAAAACTGCTTGAATACGATTTCTTAGTTCACTCTTTGCTGCCTCTAGATCGGCTTCGTTAACAACTACGTGTTGCTCTTTACTATTGAACAGGTTAGTTAGTCCGGTAAAGAAGTTTTTACTTTGAGTGATTGCTTTTTTTACATCTGCCTTAGCATAAAACGGAATTACCAAATAGAATCTCTTATCCATTATATTGGTTTGCATAGACACTTCTGAAATAAACCCAATATAATCTTCCATTAACATGGCCAGAAGCATATTATCGTGTTCACTGCGAATTTTATCTAATCTTTCAATATACGGACGAATATCTATTCTTTCTGAACGAATAAAAATTTGAATATCAAAATAGAGTGAATTTAAAAAGTTCTGATAGGCAGCTTCGACTGCTTCTCTTTCTTGTGGGCTCATTAAATCAAAATTAATAGACTTTAGCATAATGACGGAACGAAAGGAGCCATCGTTCATTATCACAATGCCATCGCGAATTTCAGCAAACTGTAAGGTGTTTTGGGTGCTGTTAGGGTTGGTTTTAGTATTAGCAAAAGTTTGTTGGTTAGGTGTGTTTTGTTGGTTGCTGAGCGGTGACACCATTCCTGCTTGCGGGTATGTTTGAGCTCCAGGATTAGCTGGAGATTGAACTGGGTATTGTGGTTGATTCTGGTCTGGATTCATGTGTTATTTTGCCCACCAACGATGCCTAATGTTGAACTAGTGAAGCGAAATAACAACCTCGTCATCATCGCGCTTCTTGAGGCGTTCAGCCTCGTGTGCAATAGTTCTAACAGAAAGTCCTTCGCTATTCTCGACAAGATTTAGTATAGCAGGGTCGGTTGTTGGTGTCACTGGTGAAGATGTACTTTTAGTGTTTGTGGGCTGTGCTTGCAGATCCCGGATAGGATTAATGGTTTTTAAATGACTATTAAATTCACTAGGCTGAGCTTGCTGGGCATGGATTTTATCGAGAAGATTCTGTTCGTCTTGGCTGGTGAGTGGTTTCGGCTTGGATTGGTTTACTAATCCTTGTGAATATTTTTTTAGATTATCCTCTATTTGTTGTTTATGTTCCTGGGCAGATTTGTTAATCATTTGATCCATGGCTTGGGCTCTAGGGCTAGTGGTGGGGTCTAGCATATCTGTAGTCGGTTCTACGTTAATTGAGGGAATATCCTGGGTGTCTATTTCAAAAAGTCTG
>CAZTWB010000064.1:0-2240 GCA_964617035.1 uncultured Candidatus Saccharibacteria bacterium | reverse complement strand
CACGCAATAAGTTTCGCGAATGAACAAATACAATCGGAACCACAATAATAATAATGGCAACTAATACCGCTACAATAAACAAAAAACCACTCATTATTCACTCTTTGATAAATCTTTATTATATCTCTTTTTGATATAATCGGTCTTTATTTCACTTATTGCTTTATTTTGTAGGTAAGGATTATCTTTAGTCTTGTTGACAATTTCTTTGGCCTTTTCTACCCACTCCTTTTCAATAAGATCAACATCGTCAGCTATCATTGGAGAATTAGTTGTCGAACCTTCTGAAAAACTTGAAGCTACACCAGTCTGATTTTTCATACTTGCTGTACTTGAGTGATCGTTCAGAGTTAATGACCCATTATCACTACCTGTGGTTTGTGTTGTGGTTGCTGGCATAGCCGAAATAGGCATTTTTTTGTCTTCACTATTAATAGTAGCGCCAGAATTACTGGATTCTGGTTTTACGTCTGGTAGTTCTATATTATTTGGGTTTTCTGTTCCATCCTGATTCATTACAACAATTATATCAATAACTCGTTGTTTACTCTAGATATAATACACAAAAAAGCAGACAGCTACATTTTATCTACTGATGTCTTAGATGTGTACCATATGATTATTATCGTAATTAACGTACACAAGATGACGTCTCGAATTGTTAACTGTGTAATGGATTGAATTAGCAGCAAAACAACTGACATGACGCTTATGGTTAGGGATATCATCCGCTTCTTAGACCTAGATAAGGCGAAAAAAGTATCCAGAAACATATCAACAGTCAAGAAAAGCGCCAGAAAAATCAGTAAAAATGGCACTAAAACGACAATTAATGACAACCTTTCAGGATTTGTGAACAGCAAGAGCGCAACGATTAAGGAATATAGCACTATGACTACAGTAAGTTTTTTTCGAGATTTATTCACATATCAATTATACAAGTAAAAACGTAAACAACTAAAAAGCTGGACGACAAATCCGCTCTATTTTTATGACTTATTTAGCGCTTGCCGTCCTTAGCTATGACTGACCGCTCATGTTTGTGATAGACAAACAATGAGCGCCGACACACATATTTTGTTTTTACTCCACTGCCTTTAATGCTACACCATTTTGTAGTAATAGTCAATACTTTTCGTTGTAAATAAAATTCCATTAATCTTACCGTATGGTCATAATATTCATATTTGTTGTTATATTTCTGTTGTGAATATCATTACGCATATCCTAACTCTTCGTTGTATTCTATAGTCAAATATTTTGTTCACACGTAAAATTTTACTGAATGTAACAGTTTTCCATCATCATGCGATCAGTTGTTAATTCAATACTCCACCTAATCTTTTCTCAAAGCTTAATAGCGTAGCTATTTATAAGATTAGGCAAGTAGTGCGCTAGATCTTTGTTCTTGTACGCAGCGTTCACTAGAATACACGGAAGTATAGCCCTATTCAAAGCCGAAACCATAGATACCCAAAAAATGAACAGAAATACATACAATCCTGATAAAATGTGTCAAGCTATACTAGAACAGTTTAATAAACCAAGAATTAAGCCAAATGACACGTTTTATCCCTAATCACCTATTGGACTCTTTGATCGATTACCTCACCAGAAAAACAAACTAATCACATTATTTAAAAAATGTATAGCACGAACTATTAATCCAGTATATATAATACCCCGATTAACTTTATGTATAATATATGGATTATTTCAATAACCAAACATATGCTTACATCATAAGGAACTCATAGGCACAGATTTGAAAACACGCAAGGAGCGCGTGATTCAGGTAAACTACTAGGCTCCGTGCTTACCGTAATTAACTCAATATTCACAAACTTATATACGTTTATCTAACTTATGTGATGTTGATTCGAGAGCCATGCATGATTTTATGATACTCCATAAATTACAGAACCTAGCATTATAAGGCTAGTAGCTCGTTAGTCCTGAAAGACATACTATAAGCACATTAAATATAGCTCTACATGAGCTAACCCCCAGCATTAAATTACCGCATAATAATTTTGCTGAAATAACTATACAATCTCACAAATTAGTCTAAAAATTTATCATTAATAAAGATTTAAACTGCCTATATTTTTGCAACAAACAGCAGGTTATTTCAGTAACGGCCTGTATACTCAAAAAGTTATACACAGCTTTGTTCAATTTAAGGCATATTCTTGTTGACATGTATTTTAGTAATTTATAAGATGTATTTAGCACTTGAA
>CAZTWB010000063.1:0-2466 GCA_964617035.1 uncultured Candidatus Saccharibacteria bacterium | reverse complement strand
TCTTATTTGGTATCGCAGCTGTGTTTTGGCCTGGAATAACATTAGTAACATTGGTATATATCTTTAGTATATATATCTTGGTAAGCGGTATCATCGAAATCGTTGACGCAGTTCGAGCAATCGTGGCACACGATTCGTGGATCTGGAAACTGCTATTAGGTTTTGTTGAACTAGGTGCTGGTGTATATCTTGTTCGCCACCCAGGTGTATCGTTTGCTACCCTAATCCTGCTAATTGGATTGGTCTTGATCGCTCGAGGAGTATTCGAGGTAGTGCTAGCTCTACTAGATGATTTTAGTGCAACCGAAAAGACGCTAATGATCATTGGTGGGGTGCTTGCAGTGATTGTAGGTATCGCAATCTTAATGCAACCAGCAGCTGGCGGAGTAGCATTCGTCTGGATTCTTGGACTATACGCATTGTTAACTGGCCCAATGTGGATTGCGCTGGGTATTGATGCTAAGAATTCAGTCAGCAAGCCAAAAAAGAAATAGTTTTTTTTCAAATCACAACCTATAAATCCACTCCCAATATGGGGGTGGATTTATTATTGGTGGTGATATGGATGATTGTTGATGATGCAACTACTCCTATAGAGCTGTTCGACTAATATCAAACGAATTAATTGATGAGGAAACACTAACTTTGATAAACTCCATATACTATCCGACTTATTCTTAACATCCTCACTAACACCATAAGCACCACCAATTATTATCACTAAACGTTGATATCGACCAACATTATTAATACTTTGTAACATCTCTGCTAACTGATAATTATTTTGTTGAGTTCCATCTTCATCAAGAAGTAATACATAATCGTCAGCACGGATGGCCTCAAGTATTTTTATTGACTCTTGTTGAATTTGGTTATTCTGATCGCGTTTACCTGGAGAGATAATTTGCCAGGAAATTTTATAACCAAGCTTTATTAACCTGTTTTGATAGTCAAAAATTGCATCAGCAAGATTATCGGTATGCTTCTTTCCGACGCAAACTATATTGATCTTCATTATTGATACCGCAGAGCATCGATTGGGTCTTTGCGCGATGCCCTAAAAGCAGGGGCAATACCAAAGACTATCCCAACAATTACAGCCACACCAACAGCGATCCCAGCAATTTTAAAATCGACAGCTGGCTCCAATTCTGTTGTCATGCGTATAACAAAATTAATAGCAAAAGATAAAATAACGCCAATAATACTACCGACAATACTTAATATTATTGCTTCTGTCAAAAACTGTCGCATAATCTGGCGATTGGTGGCGCCAACAGCTTTTCTAATGCCGATTTCGCGCGTTCGTTCAGTTACCGAAACCAACATAATATTCATGATTCCTATCCCGCCCACAAATAATGAAATCCCAGCTACTCCAGCAATCATGGCAGTTATCAATGATAATGTATACGAAGCTTCATCCAATGTCTTGCCTTGTGTGAAGACAGTAAAATCTTCTTGTTGGTCGTGTGCGGTCATTAAGGCATCGTGGATTGTTCTCGTAACTTGGTCTAAATTATTTTGGTCTTTTGGTTTAGCAAAAATTTGGAATACCTGTGCATTACCTTCACTCAATGTCTTGCCAGTTGTGTAGGGAATAAATACGGCATTATTGTAATCACCACCTGGAGTTACCGGGTTGTTCTCGAACTCCGAAAACACTCCACGAACGATGAAATCTTCGCCACGCATTTGAAACGATTTACCAATTGGTACATTTTCTTGAAACAATTCTTGAGCTGCTTTTGAACCGAGCACCGCAACATTTCGGCCTTCTTCGCCAACACTAAAAAAAGAACCGTATTGAACTTTATGATTAATTAACTCTGGGAGATTATAGCTGGTTCCAATTACTAAACCTTTGTTAAATTCGCGCCCATCGTATCGTGGCACAGCACTAACTATACTAAGCGGAGCGCTAATTTTCACTCCGTCTGATTTTTCGACAATCTTTACATCTTTATCTGTTAAAGTGGCACTAACATTACTAAAAAGATTTATACCCAACACTCCATTTTGGTCAGGATTAAATGACTTACCTGGCCTAACAGTAATTAAATCATTGCCAAATTGGCTCAACTGATTGCTAACCTGCTGTTTAACACCTTCTCCTAAAGATACGGTTACAATAACCGAAGCAACACCAATAATTATTCCTAGCATAGTCAATAAACTACGCCACTTGGCAGTTTTTATTGAATGAAGTGCTAGCTTTGTGTCGCCGTTCATCATTTTGTATGACTCCTTTTTCGGCGATGTTTCTTTGATTTATGGTGTTTGTTTTTGGTAATTCCTAAATTATCAGGTATGGTTTGCATAAGGGCCGAAACACCGGCTAAATCATCTTCTTCTGTAGTAGTTGGTGCAAAATATAATGCACGACGGATAGCTTTAGGCACTTCGCCAATTGCACTTTTTTCATCATGTATAATAACACCGTCGAGCATATATATTACTCGATTT
>CAZTWB010000062.1:0-2496 GCA_964617035.1 uncultured Candidatus Saccharibacteria bacterium | reverse complement strand
GTGACTTTAGAAAATATGGACAATTGGCTAGTTATTGGTGTGTATCACACAACGTATACATATCCGTGTTTGTTAACAATCTATCCGTGCAAAATGTAATTTGGACATCAGTCCTGGATTTTTGTACTGAGATGAAGCGCAAGGAAGTAGCGAGAATCGAGTGACGAGCGTTACTGACGAAGCGATTTACTCAGAGCTTATATCAGAGTTCTAGCTTTGCTGGAAACAGATATAAACGGTACAAAATACCAGGTCGGTGCCCATAGCGAGAGGGAAACACCTGTTCCCATGCCGAACACAGCAGTTAAGCCTCTCTGCGGTTACAATACTTGGGTCATCAAGCCCTGGGAAAATAGCACGGTGCCGAGTTATAGAAAAGACCTCCTTAACGGGGGTCTTTTTTTATAATTAGCATCTGTATTCACTCCTTCTGTTGTACAGAGGGGGCCTTTTATCGGGAACTTTCAGCAGAGGCAGGCCTATTAACTTTTGTCCGACTTGCCTCTTCTCAGAATAAACCTGGTGTTCAAGTATGTGGTATCGTATTAATACGATGTCAGTAAAAAAAATCGATATAATAAGGGCAAACAAAAATGTACGCTACAGTCTGATAATTTTCTGTATTTTAGTTGTAACTTTTGCTCTTCAATATTATATAGATGGTTTTCTTGGGGTGGTTTTTTTATCTTTGTTTGTGGGTTGTATATTCGTCTTACCTATCATTGTAACTATAAGTATTTTTTCCTTGATAAAACAGACAAGAGAAATCAAGCAGATCGGCTACATAAAAGAAACACCCCGAACAAATGCTATTTACTATAGAAAAAAAGCATTTGTATGTTTAATTTTAGCTTTGATTCTTGGAATAGTTATAATCATTTCTCAGATCTCTCTTTCTTCACAAGCAAATCGTGGCGATTCTGGCACGGAGTTCGTTGCTTTTTTCGGTATTCTCCCGCTACTCTTCCTTCTAATAGCTAGCACAGTTGGTAGCATTTTGTTTGCCCTGGCATTCGTTATTCAGAGGCGAAAAGAGCAGGATAATTTACGCTAATTAAGCTTTGTAAGTTGTACGTATATGGACAAAGGCATCTTGTCTTGTTGGTTATGTCAAGTTGAAGTTGGTTATTTGTTAATTCTTCATTATTGGCAATATTTTTTCTGGTAACAAAGTACAACTCAAGAGACATACTTCTATCAACTACAGAGGCAAGGTTATGGCTACTGCCCTGGTTTGTGAATCTAGCAGGATCGTACTCTGATGTGTAAACTCGAAGTCTTGAGGTGGGGGGATATACTACCCTTTCAGACTCTGACATTTACATAAAAGTAGATGATGTTGATGTCGAGTATAATCGTCAGGAAAAACTAGGGCTAACACCTGCCACAAAACCTAGTAACTGGGAGTGGGGAAATAGAGAGTTCATCTTAAAAGATCCTGATGGATATAAGTTGTGTTTTTGGAACTCAGTAAAGCAATAGCTAGGGTTAATATTTATAATCCAACCATGAGCCAAAGCGCATCACGATTTTTAGAGAATTCATTTTTAGCAAGAGTAGATAGTTCAATTAAAATATTTGGTATACCTTTGTCTCGTAGCCAAAACTCAAAATCACCAGTAGTTGTGTAGCCTAAAGCTACATCTGTTTGATTAGCATCGGCATATCTATAAGGAGCTTTAGAGGCGTAAAGCTGGGCGATTGCTGTTGAGTCAGCTACACCATTAGGATTAACTATGGATGCCATAGAATGAAAAGATAATACTGCTCTGGGTTGATATTGATTAACGAAATTTGCTAGAGTTGCAGATTCTGGTTCGGATAGTGGAGATGTTCCCCCACCGTTAATTTTGTTTGTGTATCCCGGACCAGTAACATTTGCACTCCAGTTATCTGAAGGGAAGTTCCTGTTTAGGTCTACCCCATTGGCGTTAAACCGAGAGTTTTCGGCGTATCCATCTGGATTGGCGTTGGTAACTACGACTATTGTTCTGTTTGCGGGTATGCGGTCGGCATATCTTTCAAGTTCATTGAGCCAAGATCTCATAGTTAGCGTTGAGCTTTTTTCGTTTCCGTGAATTCCACCAACGAACATAACAATACTGGATCCCGAGCCATACCAGTGTGCCAGAATTGCTCTACCTTGAGCGCTGGTACCAATTTGGCTGGTTCTTCGACATAAAGTTCGGAAGGTGTGATTCCAGGCGGAGTCGCCATCTACACCGTATTGGTTTTGAATTGATCCATTAATTTTGATATTGATGTTAGTACAACTTGGTAAATTAGTAGAGGGATTAATGGTGATCATATTGTTTGTAGCAGAAATTTTTTGTAGAGCTTGATTAACGCCAGATACAGCGATTGCATCAGTTAGTTTTGTAGCTGAATTTATATTTTGATTGAATTTAATAGTAATATTACTTGATGGGTTAAACCCATAGGATCCTGTATTGTTGCCGATAACGCTTGGACCACCTGAAACATTAAATTCAGAAC
>CAZTWB010000061.1:0-2503 GCA_964617035.1 uncultured Candidatus Saccharibacteria bacterium | reverse complement strand
TGCAATGGCTACGCGCTGACGTTGGCCACCGCTAAGCTTAACGCCACGTTCACCAACCAAGGTCTGGTATCCTTCTGGCAAATCATTGATGAATTCGTGCGCATAGGCCATTTTAGCGACGGCTTCTATCTCTTTTTGATTTGCTTTTGGGTTACCATAAGCGATGTTATCTGCAAGAGTTCTATGGAACAATAAAGGCTCCTGAGGGACATAAGCAATGTGACTATGCAGGTCGTCCTGTTTGATATGAGCAATATTTTGACCATCAATAGTTATCTCTCCTGAATCTATATCGCTAAATCTGAGTAGCAATCGAACAAGAGTAGACTTTCCGGATCCAGAATGGCCTACTAGCCCGACCTTTTCCCCGTGCTTTATTTTTAGATTAAGGCCATGAAAAATTGCGCTATCTGAACCATCATGAGTGAAGGCAACATCATTAAAGTTAATGCCACCAGAAGTAATCTTTACTAGTTCTGGGTTTATCGGATCTAAAATTTCTGGAGTTTGGCTAAGGATATCAACCATCTCGGATGCGTCACCAAAAGCTCGATTATAGTTACGCAGGCCATTATTACTGAATGCAAATAGCTGATCGATTATAGTTGAAGTGTAGCTAAATATTAAGAACACGGTAGCAACGTTGGCGTTAAAAGTTACCACCCCGATCACAGCTACTAAAAGTGCTGTAAGAGACATCGTTCGACTAATCAATGCAAAGATGTTCATTTGAACTTGATGCATGCTCGCAAAACGGCTCATATGGTTTTTGGAATTAGTAGTTGCTTTATGAAAGCGCTTTTTTTCAAAATTTGGCCGAGCGAAACTTTTTATTGCCATAATGTTAGTAATAGCATCTGCCAAGAAGCCAGTTTGTTTGCTTTCGGCTTTAGCAGATTTTGCACTAAGTTTACGTACAGGTCTTGAAATCATCAGCGCTCCAACTATAAATACTATTGTTCCCGCGAGTAATGCAATAACATATTGTGGAGATTTAGGCCACAAAATAACACTAACCGTAACCAAGCCAATTATCAGAGGATATGTTCCGAATATGGTGGTGTCAGCGGTGCGAATATAACCACCTAGTAGCTTGCTGTTTGCAGAAACTAGCGAACCTCCAAAATGATTAGCGTGAAAACTCGAGCTTTGCCTTACTAGGTGGTCAAAAACTTCTTCAGCGATATCTTGTTGAACACTAATTTCTAGACGCCACATGAAGTAATCTACGACACGCCAAATGATAGCACCGGTAAAGATTAAAAGCCCATAAATTAGTAAATCTGCGCCAAAACTACCCAATACGTCATTAGGTGCAAAATTACGAGTACTTAGCTTATCTAGCACATTTGCAAGTATTATTGGTGGCAAATAGGCATTTATGACAATTGTTAGAGGTACAAAAATGATCAGCCCTATTAGGTATAGCGGGTACGCAGTGACTTTATGCCAATAATATTTAGCAACTGGGTTAATTCTTGATTTTTTCTTCATAAGCAGTCTCCTACTGCTGGGATTAATTTGTTATTAAATTTTGTTGTGGTTCACAACGAATGATTGTATTCTTCTCTACTCGTTGCAGGTGACGAAAGAGAATGTATATACTGATTGTGGTTTCATCATGGATGTTGTCGCCACCTTTCCTTTATTTGACAATAATTTGTACACTATAGCATAAGCTAGTCAGAAGTGACAAGTGAATATTTTTCTTGTAAAATAGTAAGGCGTGAATAAGGTTATTTTATACTACAAGTTTGTTCCTGTGGCTGATCCAGACATGACTGTCAGATGGCAAAAAGAGCTTTGTAATAGATTAGACTTAATGGGGCGAGTTATTGTCAGTAAACATGGCATTAACGGTACACTTGGTGGAAATATTGAGAACTTGCGTGAATATAAACGTGAAATGAACAGATCCGTATTATTTAGGGGGATTATGTATAAATGGAGCGATGGAACTGGACGTGATTTTCCTCGGTTGAGTGTCAAGGAGAAACCTGAGTTGGTTGCTTTTGGGGCTCCAGATGAAATAAAAGTTGATGAAAGGGGCGTAATTGGCGGAGGTAAACACCTCAAGCCAGAACAAGTTAATGAACTTGTTAAGGAACGTGGAGATGATGTTGTGTTTTTTGATGGACGAAATGCTTACGAGGCCGAAATTGGCGTGTTTAAGAACGCGATTGTTCCTGATGTTGAGACAAGTCGAGATTTTTTGTCCGAAATCGAGAGCGATAAATACAATGAAATTAAGGATAAACCAGTAATAACCTATTGTACTGGAGGAATTCGTTGTGAGGCGCTTAGTGCTTTAATGAAAAATCGTGGCTTTAAAGAGGTCTATCAAATTGATGGTGGTATTGTAAAATATGGTGAAAAATATGGAGATGAAGGGTTATGGGAAGGTAAGCTACATATTTTTGATGATCGTATGATACATCAATTTAGCGACAAAGCTAAAGATATTGGCGAATGTGTTCATTGTAAAGGCAAAACTAGTCGATAT
>CAZTWB010000060.1:0-2580 GCA_964617035.1 uncultured Candidatus Saccharibacteria bacterium | reverse complement strand
TAACCAAAGTAACCTACCAAGTTACAGACGGACAACAACTAGACATAGACAACACCACTAACGGAACCATAGTAGACCCAGTAGGTCTAGCTACATCAGCTGTAGGAAGTCCTAATACAGGGCTGAGATAGAACAAGATACTCATAAATACAGAAGTATAGCAAAGTATTAAGTATCAAATACAGACAGTAAGATAACCAAAACACTCATAATTACAGTAAGATCAGGGAATGGCTGGTGCTTGACAATGTGCTGTCTTAGTAGATGCCTATGTCTATAGAGTTTCTTACCGAACGATTTTTGGTTGAACAATATACGAGTAAGGAAGAATTATTCCAACCAGCACCATATTAACGCGCATTTACCTTTAGCCGATGTTTTAGCTGAGGACGAGTTATTTCCAGAATTATCGGTAGCAACAATTTGATATGTATATCGTATATCTGGCTTAATCGACTTATCTACAATTTTGGAGGTTGTTGAAGTCCAGGACAGGCCGTCATTTCTGGTTACAAGATAACTTTTAATTCCACTACCATTATCTGTGCTTGTAGGCCAACTAATTTCAAGATTATACCTAAATCTTTTTGCATCAAACTTTAGGTTTTTGGAAATCTGAGATGGTGTAGTTGGTGGGGTAGAATCTTTTGGGGTTGGAGTTGGAGCTGGTCTTGGGGTTGTCGTAGTTGTAGTCGTAGGAGCTGGAGTTGTCGTAGTTGTAGTCGTAGGAGTTGGAGTTGTCGTAGTTGTAGTCGTAGGAGTTGGAGTTGTCGTGGTCGCAGACGATGAAGTGACAGAGTATTGGCTAGAAGTATATTTGCAATAATACTGGCTTTTTGTGCCGTCTATACATTCACTCGTTGGAGGTTCGACAACAACCATATTGGTTTCTGTGAAGAGCCCGTGGAGTAGTTTTTTGTCGTCTTCTTGCGTGATGCCAAGTTGTTTCCACATTTCTCTATATGATGGATTAAGAACTCCGGCAACCTGAAATTGTGCTGATCCGCCTGTATCTACAGGCATAAACCCATAATCTCTAAGCGCTTTGATTATTATTCTTGTAGTATTTGCTTTGGCTCCTGTGTAACCTTTATTTTTAATAAAAGTCTCAACTTCCGCATCGGTCATTTTTAGTACAAATCTCATTCCTTCTGGGACAGTTTTATCAAGAGTAGTAATATTGTCGTATTTACTTAAACTTGATATTCTGTCAGAAATTTTATTTGCACTAGACCACTCAAATTTAGTTGCCGGTGCAAAAGCGGTACTACATGTTTTACCAATTATATTCCAGTTATTGGTGGCTAGTTGTTCTTTTGTGCATTCGGGACCAAAGGCAGTATTGAATATTCCCATACCGAGTGCGTGGCGTATTTCTCCGGCCATAACTTCCTGAGGGGTAAGAAGTGTTGCGTAATGCGATTGTCCTATACCTCTACCGCTAGTGCTTCCATCGTAGGTTAAATAGTTTGCAAGTTTTCCTGAGTTGTCACGAATAACTTTAGCAGAAGAAACACAAAGTCTTTCCGGCGCTATCACTCCACATTGTCCTAAAGCACCTAATGAGTCTTTCTTTATTTCTGATAAGGTAATTAATTCACCTTTAGCTTCGTCGACAATAATAACTTGGTTGTCGCCTCCTTCAGCGATTGCCCAGTTTGGATCCCATGGTATTTCTTTATCTGGCAAGTAGCCCTTAGTGTCATTTTGTTTTAGGTCGCCATCAAAATTTGATGGGTTGCAATGTGGGTTGCCACAAACTCGTATTTTGGTTGTTTTTCCATTTGCTTCAGATGCAGAGTATACTGCATGTGCAAATAAATCTTTAGTATCACCAAAACCGAATCCTATATTAAAATTGCCTCGACGAGATAATCCAGTAGTCGATCCGTCATTAGGCATTGCATGATTATAGAGTCTTGATACATAGTCTGCGGACTGGCTAAAAACAGGCAGTTTACAAGCCGGGATATTCCAAGGAGCGTTGCCAAACGGAACTTTATAGGTGTAGTTTTTCATGACAGCCCCACAGGTAGCCGTACTTCCTGTAGTGGGCGTGAGAGTTGTTGCTGCTTGTGAAGCTATCACTACCCAGGCGCCTATAAGTGCTATGACTAGAATTAATACAAAACTCCAAGGACGCTTTAGTAAGTTAGGAATTTTTCTAGCTTTTTTGTTATTTTTGTTAGATTGTTTGCCGATATTAGGATATTTTTGCCTATTCATTTTAGATACTTTCTTTTTGATATAGTTTTTATGTTTATAATTCACACATATACAATAGTACTTGTTCAATGTCATTGCAAGCATAAATAGTCTGTACTCAACAAACCGCTACCTGCTTATGGCAAATTCATCGTAGATGCTTAGTATGACACCCTAAGATATTTATTAGGTCGAAGATCTCTGTATTGTTTGCTCTGCTGCTGTGAAGTTATTTGGTTGGTATCGGGATTTGTACCTTAACTAGATGGTGTGCACATATGGCTACCAACCAAAATATGCTTGATAACACAAGTCTAGTGCGCTATCATAAGCACTATAAGCTATTAAAGGGGATTAGTTAATGTTTCATAAAGA
>CAZTWB010000059.1:0-2687 GCA_964617035.1 uncultured Candidatus Saccharibacteria bacterium | reverse complement strand
CCCAAAGATTATACTAAGTTTATTGGGGCAGTTCATGCTACAGTTAGTCGTCTTGATAACTATAGGCTTCAACAAGCATGCGTAGCCATACCAGGAAAAATAGATCGAAACTCTGGCGTAGGATTAGCTTTCGGTAATCTAGATTGGAAAAATGTAAATATTAAACAGGACTTAAAGAAGTTTGTCTCTTGCCCAATGGTAATTGAAAATGATGCAAATTTAGCGGGATTATACGAAGCAAGAAACATCAAAAATGATTATAATTGTATACTTTATTTAACCATAAGTACTGGAATTGGGTCGGGAATTATCATAGACGATATTATTGATTCAGATTTTCAAGATAGTGAAGCTGGTCATATGATGGTTCAGTTTGGCGACAACATGATTCCGTGGGAAGATGTAGCATCGGGTAGTGCAATCAAAGCTAAATATCATAAAATGGCTAAGGATATCACCGATCGTCAAACCTGGAAGGATATCAGTTTTCGTTTGGCTATCGGGATCATGAACCTTATTGCCACAATACAGCCCGAAGTAATCGTGATTGGTGGTGGTGTTGGAACTCATTTTAATAAATTTAAAACACCGCTCAATCAAGCCTTAAAGAAAATGAGCACGCCTCTCACCCCTATTCCTCCAATAGTTCAAGCCAATAAACCCGAGGAAGCTGTTATTTATGGATGCTACGAGATGGCGAAAGATACTTATGGTCAAGCTAATAAATAAACTATCTAAAGATTTCCCGGATATTCGTTTTGTTAGAGGAACTACGTTTATGTGGTCGCCCTCAAAGAATGCCGTTTATTATCAAGAACAAGGCATTTCCAGAAGCACAGGAATATGGACATTGCTTCATGAAATTGGTCATGCACTAAATAAGCATAAGAAATACACTTACGATATAGAGCTGATTGAAATGGAAGCTGAAGCTTGGCAAACTGCCCAAAATTTATCAAATAAGTACAGCCAGCAAATCAACTACAACCATATACAGAACTGTTTGGATACTTATAGAGACTGGGTTCACCTTCGTAGTACCTGCCCTATGTGCGATTCGGTGTGTACGCAGAACGCTAAAACCGAATATTCCTGTCACAACTGTGGACATAAATGGATGGTCTCAAGTGTGAAATTTTGTAGACCATACCGCCTATCATTGAATTCAACTATTGAATAATTAATATCAAAAACCCACCCACATAGAGTGAATGGATTTTAGATTATTAGCTTATTTTTCTAAGCTTTTTTTGTACGACGGCTAATGCGTCCACCTTTTGCGCCTGCAATACGCGCTAGCTCTCGGTTAGCAAAAAACCCGCCAGTGCGACCTTTTTTACCACCAACAGCACCAATCTTTGCATAAAAATCAGAGCCGTATTTAGCTTTGTTTGTTGCAGCAGCAGCCTTACCGCCAGCTTTAGTTCCAGCCATATAATGACCTCCCACTTTGATAAATTATTTAGTCTCTCCCACCATTTTTACCCTAAAGAAACAAAAAAGGCCCACAAAATGGAACCCTCGTTTCTTTCGAATATGCTTATGATATCACTTCATACAGTTAATGTCAACAGCTATTTCACACACCTTTAGCTTCTCTACTTTTAATGATTATGTAGAATTTGGTCTTTATATCATGTGTATGATAAAATTCACCTGAGTCGTAAAAACAAAAACATTATTAAATTTATGGTTACTATACCAACCCCAATAACACCCGTATCGGCAAGTTCGTCGTGCGTTGCTTTACACAACAAACGCAAGACACTTATAAAAGCATTGATTATTGCTGTCTTTATTGTTGTAGGAATAATAACGTTAGTATACAACGTCAGTCTTGTCTTGCCTAGGTCAATCAATTTTGCTTTTTCAGAAACAACAATGCTTCTTTCAACCTATTGCTCTCCCTAACCTCTTCGATACACAATCAAAGGATTTTAATATAGGGTTCTCAGACGGCATTAGGATCAGTAATAACGATATTTTTACAACAAAAGTATGTGCGTCTCCAAAAAATACCCCTCAAGAAAACTCAAAGTCAACTGCAACTATAGCCCTTTTTAACTTATTACCGATAAAAAAGATAACTATTGACTCTGGTAAATATCCTTCGATCGATACCAGTGCGCTTGATTCACCAATAGCAACTACAAAGCCAATTCAACTAAGCACTAACAAAGAAACTTCCATATTTTCATACCAACTAGTTTCCGAGAGTAACAAAACTAACTGCTCCATAAAGCAGCTAACTATTCTGTGTCCGTTGCAAGAACTAAGTCTAACACCCGGATCAAAACCAACTTTGAAAATCAACCGAATCTATGGTGGAGATCTTGTTGATTTTGTATTCAACGATCAGATACAAACCCTAGATCCAATTAACATTGTTGGTGGCAATATACTTAATAATTCAACAATTTATGATAAAGCAGAGACTCTAGAAATAGCATTTGATAAACCACTAAGCAAAGTAGATAAGCCACTACTATCGCTTATTGACAAAAACTTAACAACTCCAATAGAAACGACGCACACCATCAATAATAATAAGCTTATTGTTAAGCCGAAAGACCCTTTAAAGCGTCGTAGCAAATATTCATTCAAACTAGACCAAGCCATTTCAACAACCGATAACACCCTGCTTTCTGCTTACAGTTCTGAATTTAATGTGTCGGGTGGTCCAAGCG
>CAZTWB010000058.1:0-2694 GCA_964617035.1 uncultured Candidatus Saccharibacteria bacterium | reverse complement strand
CAACATCAGATACTGAATCGATCGGTACTGCAATAAAAATCAAGTCACAATTATTTATAAGATATTTAAGATCGGTATTTGGTGCTATTAATTGATCCTGAACTGCGATTTTAAGTTCTGGTCCGTTAGAATGCCCGTATCGAACAATATGCGGTGCGTGTTTTTTGATATCCTTTAGAATAGAAGCTCCAATCAACCCAAGACCTACTACCCCAACACTATTAATTGAACGATAATCTTTCATTGAAGTCGGCCATTTCCATACATATATTTAAACACGCATTACAGTCACTAGCCCCATTGATTTACTTAAGACTATGTTTTTTCGTTGATTTTTAGAGATTCTTTCATTACTTTGGATGCTATTGCCCGCATAGAAATAGCATCTTTTTCGGCATTAGTCATTTCAGCAAAAGTTTTGTCATTGTTTTTTGGGATAAAAATCGGATCATATCCAAAACCATTTTCGCCCTTAGGTTTGTCTGCAATTTCCCCATCTAGTTCGCCAACAAAAACTTGCATGATACCCCCAGGGGGTATATCATAGAGTTATGATTAAAGATTTAAAACAGCGCGCATTACACCGGTCGAAGATAATAGAAGGTCAAATTAAGGGTTTACAAAAAATGATCGAGAATGATGAGTATTGTATGGATATATTAACTCAGAATTTGGCTATCCAAAAATCACTCGCATCACTAAATAAACTCGTACTTGAAAATCATGTCCGTACTCATATTAAAAGTGGACTTCAATCAACTTCTGAAAAAGAACAAGAGACCGCAATAGATGAACTTCTATTGCTTTATGAACTTAACAATATCCGCGGGAAATAAATGTAGTGAATCACCATCATGATCACCAGAACAACACCAAGCACGATAATCATTCTTGTCACAACCTTGGCTCAGAACCAAATAGCCATGATAATCACGATAAGCATGCTGGTCATTCAGTAGCGATGTTCAAGGATAAATTTTGGATTTCGGTGTTATTAACACTGCCGGTGCTTTTGTATACGCCAATGATTCAAATGTGGTTTGGGTTTACTGCACCTGAGTTTACTGGATCTACTTACGTTCCTTTGGTGTTTAGTACAATTTTATTCTTCTATGGTGGGATGGTTTTTATTAAGAGTGCTGTTATTGAGCTAAAGAACAGAGTTCCAGGCATGATGACTTTGGTTAGTTTGGCAATATCTGTTTCGTATTTTTATAGTGTCGTAGCCCAGTTGTTTTTGGAAAAAGAAGGATTTTTTTGGGAACTAGCAACACTAATAACAATAATGCTACTCGGTCATTGGCTAGAAATGGCCTCAGTTGCAAAGGCACAAGATTCACTTGATTCTATAGCTAAATTATTGCCAGATGAAGCAGAAAAAATAGTCCGAGGCAGAACTCAAACAGTAAAAGTCGCCAGCCTTACAATTGGAGATAATATTTTGGTAAAGCCCGGCACAAATATCCCTGTTGATGGACGCGTTATTGCGGGGCAGTCTTCTGTTGATGAATCTGCGATTTCTGGCGAAAGCAAACCAGTTCATAAAACCAAAAGTCAAAAGGTGATTGCAGGCACTATCAATCAAGATGGTTCACTAACAGTAGAGGTAACGGCTCTTGGCAAAGATACTGCCATAGCCGGAATTATGCAATTGGTTGCAGAAGCCCAAAAATCTAAGTCTCGGGTTCAGGTGTTGGCAGACAGATCGGCATTTTATCTAACAGTCATTGCTATTTTTGCCAGTACATTAACCTTTGTTTACTGGATTATAGCTCAAGATGTAACGTTTGCGCTAGAAAGGGCAGTAACCGTTTTGATTATTGCGTGCCCTCACGCTCTTGGGTTGGCTATTCCGTTAGTTGTGTCAATTTCGTCGGCTTTGGCGGTCAGAAACGGGTTGTTAATAAGAAAGCGCACTGCTTTTGAAACGGCTAAGAACATAGATTGGGTGATTTTTGACAAAACCGGCACTCTAACAAAAGGTGAACATGAAGTTACTGGTATTGTGCCAGGCAAGGGCTACACAGAAGAAGATATACTGCAATTGGTCGCTAGTTTGGAGTACAACAGCGAACATATTATTGGTCGAGCGTTGGTTGATGAGGCAAACAAGCGTCATCTTAATTTATATAGAGTAACCAATTTCCTGGCTTTGCCTGGGGTTGGGGTGCAAGGGGTAATACAAAATAAATCCTATAAGGTGGTGAGTGGGCGTTATTTACAAGATGAAAATATAGCTCTACCTTTGGATGTCCAAAAAAGTATCAATCGAAGTCTTGCTTATGGCCGGACAGTAGTGTATTTGTTAAGTAAAAACAAACAAGTATTAGGTGCCATTACTTTGGCTGACTCGATTCGTGAGCAGTCTAGGCAGGCAATTGACTCGCTACATCAGCGAGGCATAAAGGTTGCGATGATAACAGGGGATAGTCAGGCAGTAGCTGACCGTGTAGCAAAAGATCTTAAGGTGGACGAATATTTTGCAGAAGTAAAACCCAAAGAAAAAGCTATAAAAGTCCAGAATTTACAATCAGGCGGAGACAAAGTGGCATTTGTGGGTGATGGAATTAACGATGCACCAGCGTTAACCACTGCTGATATTGGGATAGCAATTGGGGCGGGAACAGATGTGGCAATCAAATCAGCGGATGCTATTCTGGTAAATAGCAATCCATTAGATGTGGTTAAGTCGAT
>CAZTWB010000057.1:0-2871 GCA_964617035.1 uncultured Candidatus Saccharibacteria bacterium | reverse complement strand
AATCTAAACCCAGAACAAAAGCGCGCGGTTGACTGTATCGATGGTCCTGTTCTAGTTGTTGCTGGACCAGGAACAGGAAAGACGCAACTTCTGAGTATGCGTGTGGCAAATATCCTAAAGCAAACCGACACAAGTCCTAACAATATTCTGTGTCTGACATTTACCAATAAGGCTTCTGTTAATATGCGTGAACGAATTATTCGTTTAACTAACGGTGAGGCTAGTGGCGTGATGATAAAAACTTTCCATGGCTTCTGTGCTGAACTCATGAATATGTTCCCGGACAGATTTTGGAATGGCGCAAAATTATCAACAGCACCAAGTGTTATACAAGATGAAATCTTGCAAACAATTCTAACCTCATTGCCCTTAAGCGACCCGTTGGCAATAAAGTTCGCAGGTAAATATACTGCCATCAACGACATTAAAACTTCGCTAAGGCTAGTAAAAGAAGCCGGCTTAACACCAGAGAAGCTAGAGGCAATTATCGATGTAAACCTAGCCTATATAGATAAAATCGAGCCACAAGTTACTGACATTCTTAGCACAACACTAAGCTATAAACGATTGCCTCAGATACAAAAAGCTATAAACCAACTTCCTAGTCAGGGAATCAGCAAAAATTTATCACCACTCTTAAGCCTAGATGAATATCTAAAAGAAAGCTTAAAATTTGCTATCTCTAAGGATGATCAAATTCAAAAAACAACTAATACAAGCAAATGGAAACAAGACATCTTGCAGACGCGCGACAACAAAAAAGGAATGTTCAAGGAAAGAGAAAGAAATGAGTGGTGGCGATCATTATCAAATGTTTATCGGATTTACAGGGAAATGTTACACACCAAAGGTTACTATGATTATTCCGACATGCTTGTTGAGGTCATATCCAGCCTAGAACAAGATCCCGCCTTAAGAGCTGATGTACAAGAACAATTTCAATACGTACTGATAGATGAGTTTCAAGATAGCAACTCTGCTCAGATGCGCCTTGCGCATTTAATTGCTGATCACCACTCCAATTTTGGAAAACCAAATATTATGGCTGTTGGTGACGACGACCAGTCAATATATAAATTTAACGGCGCTGAGCTTGCTAATATGCTGACTTTCAAAAGTAACTATCCTTCTGCAGAAATAATCGTTCTGACAAAAAATTACAGATCTTCTCAAGCAGTACTTGACGCGTCTGATAGCATAATCAAACATGCATCCGATAGGCTAACGCTCCGCGACCCGTCTATCAAGAAACATTTAACTGCAGAAACAACGCCAAAAGTTAACGGCAAACTTGAACATCGTATTTATATAAACCAAGATCAGCAATTTTATGATATAAGCCAACAAATTCATGACTCCTACATAAATAAATCAAAGGTGCAATCAACAGCAATACTAGCTCGCAATAATGAGAGCTTACGCCAAATATCCGCACAACTATTGGCTCTAGGGGTACCCATATCATTTGAAGAACAGAACAACATTCTTGATCACCAGTTAGTGATTACGACATTTCAGATATGTGACCTATTATTGTCAGTACAAAAAGGGGATGTAGCGAACTCAAACTACCTACTTTCTCAAGTCTTACGTCACCCCATGTGGAATATAGATCCTGTTGAATTATGGGATTTAGCAGTTAAAAATCGCCACAAAGACTGGTTGTTGGCTTTGCTAGACCAAAATCCAAAGAATAAACTCTTTACTATTGGCAAGTGGCTACAATGGCTAGAAGTAAAATCTAGCACCGAATCACTAAGAGTAATCATCGAATTTATATTAGGACTCAGAACCAGTGAATTTATGACTTCTCCATTAAAACAGTGGCTAATCGAAAATCCTACGATTAATTCAGACTATCTTAAAGGGTTGTCTGCTCTCAGACATCTACTTGAACTAGTTGATGACTACTCAAAATTTACTAATGGCAATATAGAAGATTTTGTAAACTACCTTAAGACTGCTTATGATACAGGCCAAATAATTGCCGACGAATCAACCATTGTTAATGATGATTATTTTGTTGAGCTTCTTACTGTACATAAGGCTAAAGGTCTAGAGTTTGATACGATATATATTATTGACGCAATTGAAAACAACTGGAAACCAAAATCCAGCAATCGAAAATCGCCAGCAAACCTTCCTCTTCAACCGGCATTTGACGATATTGATGACTATATTCGCTTAATGTATGTAGCTACCACACGTGCCAAAAGCTCGGTAATTGTTTGTTCATATAAAACTAACAAAAAAGGCCAAGATGTATTGCCCACACCAATTATTAGTGGAGTATTTAGCGAAGAAGAAATAGCTAAGCCTAAGACAGAGTCGATAATACAAATACTTGAGAACGCCATATCCTGGCCGTCTATTTCGATAGAGGATGAAAGAAGTGTACTAAAAACTCAACTCGAAAATTATCAGCTTAGTGCGTCGGCATTCATTGATTTTCTAGATGTAACTAGAGGGGGGCCACAGTATTTTAAAGAGCAACACCTCCTGCGACTCCCCAGCAACGTATCTGCAAACATGGGATTTGGTACGGCGATGCATAACACCTTAGAGTTCGCTCAAATACTTGTAAATAAAGATGCTTTTGATATTCAAAAAATACTTGACTACTACCAAAAGAATATTCAAGATCAGAACCTATTATCTTCAGAATATACCAGATACTTGGTTCATGGTAAGGATTTGTTGCTTAAGCTACTCAAAAGCGATACGTTCTGGTTGCCTGAGGGAGCCTTACCTGAACAAAGCATCTCAGATGTATACATTGGTGATGTAAAACTGTACGGAAAACTCGATAACATTAACAATTCTAAAGGTACTATTGTTATAACCGACTATAAAACAGGTCAGCCACTCCCT
>CAZTWB010000056.1:0-2919 GCA_964617035.1 uncultured Candidatus Saccharibacteria bacterium | reverse complement strand
GTAATTTGGTGGAGCGTCGGGGACTCGAACCCCGGACCCCCTGCTTGCAAAGCAGGTGCTCTAGCCAACTGAGCTAACGCCCCAAATTACTCGAGTAATTTTACAGCAATTTGACCACTAAAACAATAGTGCAATATGGTTTGTAGTATTAGAATAAGCGTGTTATTGTGTGCATAGTAAAAAGTCAATTAAGTATATGGTATATGAAAACGATTATCAATAAGGCACTAGTATTGAAAGACAAGAAGCTAATCATAGTAATTGTTATTGGAGCTCTCGGTGGTTTAGTAATATTAATAACCAAGGCTGCGACATATTCGGTTTCGATAGAAGCAGAACAAGGTGTAGATACTAAGTTGGTTGTTGAAGATAGCTCGGCCTCTGGAGGTAAAGCTGTAAAGTTTGGCCAAGCGTCCTTAGTATCGTGGTGGAAGCCAGCTCAAAATGCCCGATGGCAGTGGGTTCTTGAAGGAGGTATTACTGTAGATACAGCTAATCTTAATCGTTTCGATATGTGGGATATCGATCTTACTGACGCAATTCCGGGCAATACTACCCAAACGGTAACTTGGGCTAATGGAGAAACAAGAACGATAACTTGGTCAAAAGGTAAAAATGCGGATGCATTTACAGCACTTAAAGCATCTGGGAAAAAGGTAATTTGTTATATGGATATAGGGGCTTATGAGACATATGAGCCAGACGCTTCGCTATTTCCTGGAAAGTGGGGCTCAGGAAATAATAGCAGAGGGAGTATTCCATACAATGGACCAGCGTCATATGCAAATATAGACGTTATTGGTGGAACATCTGAAGATTCAGCCGGCGGTACCTTTGAGGGGGAGTATTGGATGGATATTAAAGAAAATTCTTGGCAATATTGGGCACCGATTATGTGGGCTCGTCTTGATGTAGCAAAAAAAATTGGCTGTGATGGTGTTGAGGGCGATCAGATTAATAGTTACGGAAACGATAAAACCTTTAATATTACTGAAGCTCATTCATTACGACTGTATCGTGAGTATTATTATCAAGCTCACCAAAGAGGGTTAACTGCAATTAGCAAGAATGGCGTGGAATTAACAGACCAACAGGTGACAGAGCCTACTGGTATTACCTATTGTAAACCAGGTCTGTGTGTGCCAGACGGGATTCTTAATGAAGAATGTCAGCAATACGGTGAATGCGCTGATTTGAATCCAGCCACGAACAAAGGATTGTGGGTTGGACAGGTAGAATACAGAGGTAATGCAACTGGTGCTTGCCCAGATGCTAAGAGTAAGGGTAGAATGGCAATGAAGAAGCCTGAAAACTATGCAGTTACAGAAAAAATACTTTGGGCTTGTTGGGAGCAATAATTCCAGCAGTCGCGCTAGAAAAGTAACTAACAGTAGTTATAGTGTAGTAATGATTACATTAAAATATGGTTGACTACCTCTGTTTAACTTGATAAACTTGTATAGCTATCTTGAGTTTAGATCAGAGGTCTAGAGGAATCGACTTCAAATGTAAACTCAAGAAACGATCATAATCATTATTGTATGGGTATGATTAACATGAGTTTAGAAACTTAACAATCAAGATTTTAGAGATTTAGAGATAGATGTAAAGACAAGCACGGCATTTATTGGTACTAACCAATAACTAGCCAAATGCATACATATATTCATAAAAAGTTACTCAAGCGCACACAATGGATGCCTTGACATAAGATACCGATGAAGGACGTAGTAGACTGCGATAAGCTTCGGGGAGCTGTCAAACAAGCTTTGAACCGAAGATTTCCGAATGGGGAAACCCTACTAGGGTCATGCCTAGTAACTCTTATCTGAACACATAGGGTAAGAAGAGGGAACCGGGGGAACTGAAACATCTTAGTACCTCGAGGAAGAGAAAATAACCAATGATTCTGGGAGTAGTGGCGAGCGAAACTGGAATAGCCCAAACCTTTAATACTTCCATCTGGTAATTTATTGCCGTATGGATAAGTTGGTAGACGAATGTATTACAGGGGTTGTGACATAGTAAACAACTACTACGGAGAGCCTAAATTATTTAGGAGATCCGTAGTGGAAGCAAGTGCTACCACGAGCTTGCATAAGGTTAGAAATTGCGAAGCGAGCAGAATAGTCTGGAAAGACTAGCCAAAGACGGTGATAGCCCGGTATGTTAAGTATTCGCAACCTTATATTTATTATTGTCGAGTAGAACGGGACACGAGAAACCCTGTTTGAATCTGGGACGACCACGTTCCAAGGCTAAATATATCTTATGATCGATAGTGAACAAGTACCGTGAGGGAAAGGCGAAAAGAACCCCGGAAGGGGAGTGAAATAGAACCTGAAATTATGTGCGTACAAGGAGTCAGAGCCCTTCGGGGTGATGGCGTGCTTTTTGTAGAACGATCCAGCGAGTTATTCTTATATGCGAGCTTAAGCCATTTGGCGGAGGCGTAGTGAAAGCGAGCCTGAATAGGGCGAAGGCATATCCTCACTGAGCAAAATAGCCTGTGAACGCATAACACTGATTTTGACAAAGTTTAATTTTTGAAACGTATAAGTGAATACGTTAAAAAACTTTTACAAAGTCAAAACCTTGTGATCTGTGCCCACAGACATATTTTGTCCAGCGAGGATATGCCTAGAGTATATAGGAGTAGACCCGAAACCAGGTGAGCTACCCATGGGCAGGTTGAAGCGCAGGTAAAACTGCGTGGAGGACCGAACCGTAGCGAGTTGCAACACGCCCGGATGACCTGTGGTTAGCGGTGAAATGCCAATCGAACCTGGAGATAGCTGGTTCTCCTCGAAATAGCTTTAGGGCTAGCGTCGTACGGTAGCAAATAGGGGTAGAGCTCTGTTTCGGACTGGGGCCTTTACCGGTACCCACCCTTGACAAACTACGAATACTATTTGTGGA
>CAZTWB010000055.1:2978-3239 GCA_964617035.1 uncultured Candidatus Saccharibacteria bacterium | reverse complement strand
GTATTTACCCGCGAACTTTACAGCCAATGGGTCGCTTAAGGGTAATGAGGTTAGAATTGTTTGCAAGATTTAATCTTTTATAACATTTGGCGCTGTCGATAACTTTGCGCCATTCCAAAATCTGTCCGGAAACATATTCATGAGTTCGGCACAGAAACCATGGAAAGTTTTTATCATCACACCACTAGCTTCGCCGTTAGTTAAGCTAATAATTCGTTCACGCATATTGATGGAAGCTTTATTGGTAAATGTCAGGCACAG
>CAZTWB010000055.1:0-2968 GCA_964617035.1 uncultured Candidatus Saccharibacteria bacterium | reverse complement strand
ATATTGTCAGGACTTGTATCGGTTTGCTTTAGGATATTAGCCACACGCATACTCAGAAGTTGCGTCTTACCCGTCCCTGGTCCCGCAACAACTAGAACAGGACCCTCGATACAGTCAACTGCGCGCTTTTGTTCTGGGTTTAGATTAAGATACTCGTTAGAATAATGATCCATAGAAGTATTATACGATGTCATCGATAAATCTCTATTACTACTCTGTGGTGCCGTCTAGTTTGTAAATACGGTCATGGTCTAAACCAAAAAAATGAGCTATTTCATGCCAAAGAGTATGACGGATAGATTCCTTTAATTCTTCAAGATTATTCACGCTTGATTCCAAGGGATTTTTAAAGATTGTAATAATATCAGGCAGTACAAGATTATAGTTTGCCCCTCTTTTGGTTAGGGGTATACCTTGATATAGACCGAACAGTGTTTGATTATTGTGTAGGTGTAATTGACTCCGCTGTTCTGGTGAGGGATCGTCTTCAACAATTATAGCGACGTTACTTAGTCTTTTTATATATTTATTAGGCAGAGAATCCAGTGCTTGACCTATTAAAGATTCAAATTCTTGATTTGTTACACTATACATAGTAGATTTTGTGAAAAGTAATACCAACTCGTTAACGGAGTTGGTATTACGGTTAGTTTAAATAGCCCTTACAGTGCACTGCCGTCAGACGGTGGAACTGTAGTATCATCCGTTGGTGCTTCAGGTGCTGGTTCTGATACTGGCTCGCTCGGCGCCGGTGCATCCATAGGAGGTGTTACTGGCATATCGGCAACTGTAGTATCCTCTGGTGTAGCTGATGTATCTGGCTCAACTGTTGTGGCTGATGTATCCGGTACAGCTTCATCCGGATTACTTGGTAATGTTGTGTCCTGAGGTACCTCAGCTGGTGCGTCCATTGGTGGTGTTGCTGGGTCTGTTGGTGCAACACCTTGATTTGGATCAGTTGGTTGCGCTCCTGGTACTTGAGAATCGTCCATGATTATCTCCTGTTTATTTTGATATAACATTTACTACTTTACTACAAATTAAGCATAAACGCAAAACAATTGTAAAGTTTACATTTTACCGGTCGCATTACGAGAACGCATCAACACCCAGATCATACTACTTATTAGTATTAGTATAGAAGCGTAAAACATAATACCGCCATACAGCTCAACCTTATAACCTTCACTCGGAAAATCTCTAAAATATTTAATCGCAGTTGATGAGTATACAAGAATACAAAGAGCTGTTGTAGCTAGTAGTGCTTTAGTGTTGTATTCAAGGGCTACAATAATTAATGGTATGGTGAATAGAATAATTGAGTTGCTAGCCATACCTCTTTCGGCATAGATACTATAACTAGCTACTCCTAAATACATCAAAATCTGCAGCATAATTATGCCTTTGTAATAAACTGCCGATAAATTACGTGATCTACTAAACCACCACAAAGTACTAGTTATAGATAGCACGACCAGGCAAATAATCCATCGCTGCATAAGTATATCTGGTGTCATCAACTTCCACAATTTATATATAAGTGTAGAAATTGCGTATATTCCAACAAAAACGAAGCCTAATCTTGTTACGCGTAAAGTAGCTTGTTGGAGTCTTTTACTTTCTGCTTGTTTTTTTGTCATTTTTGTTCTTTCTTCTACGTTATTTGTTATTTATTATAATAAACCAGATTTTATTGTATAGCAAGCTACCAGCCACCACCGCCACCTCCTCCGCCACCACCACCAGAGAATCCGCCCCCTCCAGAAAACCCACTTGAACCCGAACTACTAGGTGCTGAAAAACTACTCGTTACCGACGTATTAATACTAGAAATTGTATTTACAAATAATCCCGCATTGAATGCCCTAGTACTGTTGTACCAATCTGGAGGATGAGCATATAGTGGCGCCATTTGTTTGGCCCAAGAATCTTCAATCTTAAATAATACTGCGTAAGGCAAAAGTTTTTCGTATAGCTTGACGATTTGTGAGTTGTCATCGGTATTGATTTTGATTTTTTGAGATCCTTTTACAGACTGAAGAGTTTTAATCCTATCCTTCTCTGCCAACTCCATATACATTTTTAATCCTCTGAGATAAAGCAGTTCATCTACTCCTTTTAATGTTCGCGCAGGCATAAATGTCCCAAAAATCATGATAATAATGCCCGATAGGAATAGTCCAAAAGTAGCGAACATAATCATAGGCACAAATAATAGTACGAAGCCAATAATCATGAGTATTGATCCAGTTGATAAGTATTTTTTAGATGCTTTTGAGGGTTCAATCAAGAAGAATTGATCTGATGTAGCTTGCTTTTCAGAAAGCTCAGACAATGTATTAACTGCCGAATACAGTTTATTTTTGCTTGTTGAAATATTAATTTTTTGACCGGTTTGAAAGTTGCTGTCAAATAAAGTGGAGATGAGTTTTTGATATTCAGCCGATAAATCTTTTGGGATTTTTATCAACTCTAATTCGTATTCATATTTTTTTCCAATAAGCTTATCTATCTCAATTTCATTAATCCTTATATAGCCTTGTATACATAGGCCGATGATTGACGCACTAATACTTGTAGTTCTCATTTTTTGGTTTAGGATTACGTCACTTTCCATTACGCTACTTTGTTTTGGAGGCAAGTATTGAGGGATAACTATAGATTTGCTCTTCGGGTCTCTGCCAGATTTTAACCAAATTCTTAGCATTATGATGAATGTAATTATCGGAGGCAAAAGCAAAAACACAATTATCAAAATTATAATGACAATAATTTTTGTCCAGTTTGTTGGCTGAGGGCTGAATGTATGTGGCTGAAAGCTCAGTACAAAACTCAGATTTTCATTACTAGATAATGGTTGAGTTGTTTCAACCTGGAGTGTTTCTTGGTTCGAGCTTGAAGTAAATTCACAGGCGCTGTTAGTAGAGCCATAAATACCTGTAAAGCATCTTCGTTCGGGGTTTAATTG
>CAZTWB010000054.1:0-3298 GCA_964617035.1 uncultured Candidatus Saccharibacteria bacterium | reverse complement strand
CCCAAGTACAGTAACACTACTGTGTTTAGGAGCTGACATTTATTCAGCCACCTCTGACTTATTACTTTGGAAACTAAATAGCTTGGGTGCCCCATAGTTTCTCAAAAAATGAAGACGAAAATTACACGAAACAGCAAGCCCGCACCTTATATATCTGTTGGCAAAAAATAGCTTACCCACAGAAATTTTGAAGTTTTCCACTAGACTTTTTATAAGCGTTATGACAATATGTTGACATGGTTTTAGATATTAATCGTTCATCCATTTTTGATCAAAATTATTCAATGAAAGAGCCCCACCTAATATGAACTGTATCTATTGCGGAGCTGACACTAAGGTTAATAATAGCAGGCCACAAAAACGCTCTAACACCATCTGGAGACGCAGGAAGTGCTTGCAATGCAGTAATGTTATTTCTACTGTTGAAACAATAAACTATGAATCTACGCTTCGTGTGAAGCTCACAGATGGTAAATTTGTTGTGTTCGACCCCAATATTTTGTTGATAAGTATCTATGAGTCTGTTAAGCATCGCTCAAACCCTATAAAAGATGCCTCTGAACTGACAAGAACTATTACTAACAAGATACTCGAGAAGTCTCAGCCTGTAATAGGAATCGAATATATTTCAGAAACCACTATAGCCACGCTAAAAAACTTTGATAACGTAGCGTCCGTACACTATTCGGCGTTTCATAGATCATCAAACGGATGATTACTTGCCTGACGAATGTCCAATTACCGTTTTACCAGAGTCTGTTTTGACTGCTTTTTCGGTCACATCAAACTTGTCTAAATATCGCCCAAACAATAATCGTGTCTGAGAATAAATTGCAGCGAATGAGCTATATACAATACTAGTTAGAGGTAGGTAGACCCATTGAATCATCATCCATAAGTTTCGACGTTTTTTGTATCTCTTTGGTCGTGGCGGTAAGGCTCGCATGCCAAGAAAGAATGTTATAAAGATTCCTGCCATAGCAATTGTTTGGATGCGACTTGCTAATAATGGAAGCTGGTTAGAAGCAAAATCATTTGGATTGAACCAAGCCGGTATAAACGCCGCAAAAGTTAAAACTAGAGGCGCGGTTGACCAGCTAATATGACCTTCTAACAACCGCAAAAACTTCATAAGTTTATCTGCTCTAGGGATGTTATTTGGAGTAAACCAAGCTTTTTCGGCAACGTATGCAATATCTGATGCACCATAGGCCCAACGTCGCATCTGGATAAACTGAGCCTTTAAGGTGCGTCGATAATTCTTATCTAAAACTGCATCCTGATAAATTGGTAAAAATATTGGATAAACTTCGTGCTTACCATTGTATCGAAAATATGTCCGCCAAAATTGATGACCATCCTCAACAATTGTACGAACACTCCAAAAATCGGTGTCTATAAGGGCTTGCATATTCTGTGCATGAGAAGCAAAGTTACGCAAAGCGTGGGGTCTAAGTGAAAGAATAATATTCCAAAAGGAGTTACCTGTTGCCACAACTCGCATAGGGGCTGGTACGTCCCAAATATTATTCGTAAAGATCGGTATCGGTTGATATGAAATATATTGTGGCTCTGGTGAGACTGCATAGGTATAAGTTAGTGCTGGTAAATAATTCACATGAGGACGATTATCGGAATCTAGGGTAGTAACAATTACATTTATAGGGTCGATCCCCTCCTTCTTTAGGTATTTTTGTAGCTCGCGCCCTGCATATGTAATGTTCCCACCCTTACCTACGACTTCATTGGGTAAACCATCAGGATGTTTTACTGCCATTGCGTGAGCAAATTCATTTTTATACTCAGCAACCAAAGCGTTAGCTTGCTCTTCTACCGTTTTCCCACCCCTTTCTTCGTAAGCCAAAACAAAAATAACCTTATCCATATCATAATGAGACGCCAAAACTGACTTAATTGTAGGCTCAAGAACATCTCGACTTTCGTTATATGTAGCGATGATTATGGCGTGATAAATATCTTTTGGATTAACAGCCCTCTTCTCTTTGATGCGCAATAAATTATTAAAGTGCCACTTGGGTAAGTCTTTTGTTTGTTGATAGTCCTTGGTTGGGTCTTCAATCTGGGCTAGCATTTTTGGCCAATTAAGCTTTTCATGAACCTTCATGGTCTTCCATCCCTGAATGACCCTAATGTTCAAGCCTATCGCCCGAACAAACCAAATCAAGAAAAATGCAATTATCAACAACGCCACTAGATGAGCCATAAAAATACTCAACACAAATGGCAAAATAATAATTGACCAAGTTAGTATACCGGGGAGTTTCTCAAAAAAAATATAATGAAACTTTTTCTCTGACTGCAGAGGTATTTCAATATTCTTCATCGTAATGCTAACAGTGAGTTACTTACAAGCAAGGTGAGCACTAACAATAGCAAGCAAAGTGTCGATATAACTATTGCGTATAGTCTATGCATTTTATACGCCCGTCTACTAAGTAAAATTTGAAATACAAAAATCATAATTCCAAAAATTATGAACAACCAAAACGTCGAGCTATCACCTGCCTTGTAGGCACCTAAGCCAAGGTTGTCGCGATATTGCACAATATAACTACCACGGCTACTGTCTAATCTTAAAAGTATCGCTAGTGTATTAAATACTGTAACAAAAAGGCTTGCGCTCAATAATAGTAATATCCATCTGTCATGAAAGAATTTTTTAATATCTGCCATTGCCTAAATTATAGTTGTTTGTATAAAAAAATGATAGATACTTTAGCGTCCACTTCTAGAATATATAATTGTATCAATCTCAGCATCTTGCGGTAAATCACCAAACACGGACTTAATCATATCCAGGAACATCTGTGAGGGAATCCTTATTGTATTATCGTACGGAAATGTGTAGTCTGTTATGTAGCTATCTACAATATGCAACCTTTGACCTCATCGAGACGTCTTTCTATAGTAGACACCTCTCTTGGTTCTTTTGTATGAGGATACCACTCCAGGGTAAATACATCCTCGCCTGCTCGTTTGAACGCTTATTTTGACAAACCAAACTCACCTGTCTGCCTATTTTCGGCTACTTCAAACCTGATGCCTTCTTCAAGACTCATAGTATCCAGCAATAACTTGCCATGTTTTTGAACGTGACCAAAAACATCTAGATCTCTTTGCCTTAATTGTTCGTTTGAATAGTTTGCTTCCTTCTCTCTACTCCATAACTTCTTCATAGTGTGCAATATTTGCTCACTGAAGTAACATTAGCAAACATAGGTATTTTGGTGCGGGATACGAGAATCAAACTCGTACCTCTTGCTTGGGAAGCAAGCGT
>CAZTWB010000053.1:0-3312 GCA_964617035.1 uncultured Candidatus Saccharibacteria bacterium | reverse complement strand
CTATTTTTGTTCGTCTTTCATCACCAAATTGCTTTTTAATTTCTTTAAGTTCGTCTTTAATAATCTTCAGAATTCTTTTCTCATCCGCCAAAATTGCCTCAAGTTCAGCAATCAACTTCAGCAGCTCTGCCAGTTCATCTTCAATTTTCTTTCGCTCTAATCCTGCTAATGTTCGAAGTTGCATAGCTAATATTGCCCTGGCCTGAATCTCGCTAAGATTGAATTTTGCTATCAAATTAACTTGCGCTTCATCAGTAGTCTGACTAGCACGAATGGTAGCAATTACTTCATCTATATTATCTAGAGCTATCTTCAACCCCTCTAATATATGTGCTCTCTCTTTTGCTTTTCTTAACTCAAATTCGGTTCTTCTGCGAACAACAGACTGACGATGTTTAATGTATTCACTTAATATATCCTGTAATCCCAGAACCCTGGGTTGTATTCCATCAATCAGTGCTAGCATATTGTAGTGAAAACTACTCTGTAATGGAGTCAGCTTGTATAGCTGATTCAAGATCTTCTTAGGGTAAGCATCTTTTTTGAGGTCAATTACTATTCTGACCGTTCCTCTGGCGCTTTCATCACGAAGGTCAGCAATACCAACTATCTTCTTTTCTTTAACCAAATCAGCAATCTTCTCTATTAAACTTGCTTTATTGAGTGCATATGGTATTTCAGAAATGACGATAGAATGCCGACCCTTCTTATTTTCGACAATATCAGCAACAGCACGTATAACAATACCACCTCTTCCAGAAGAATATGCTGACCTGATAGATTCTTTCCCAAAAACTATACCACCAGTAGGAAAGTCTGGGCCTTTAACATAATCCAACAGATCATCTGTTGTGGATTCTGGATGGTCAATCAAGTGCGTAGTTGCATCTACTAATTCGCCAAGATTATGGGGTGGGATATTTGTCGCCATACCAACTGCAATACCCATCTGTCCATTAAGTAATAGGTTTGGCAGCTTTGCTGGTAAAACTGTAGGTTCCTTCCTGGTTCCGTCGTAGTTGTCACGAAAATCAACTGTTTCTTTTTCAATATCATCAAGTAAAGCTTCGGCAGGTTTGGCCATTTTAGCCTCTGTGTATCGATAAGCAGCCGGTGGATCTCCATCCATAGAACCAAAGTTACCCTGACCTTGCACTAACTCATATCGCATTGACCAATCTTGAGCCATGCGCACCATAGAGTCATATATTGCGCTGTCGCCATGTGGGTGATATTTACCCATAACCTCACCGACAATTTGAGCGCTCTTTACTGTCTTACCACCTGGTCGAATACCCATTCTATCCATCACGTAAAGAATGCGTCTATGCACCGGCTTAAGACCATCTCTGACATCCGGTAATGCTCTGGCAATAATCACGCTCATCGAATATCTTAAATAGCTGTCTTCCATGACATTCTCGACAGTACGGTTTTCCAGTAAACGTGAATGATTTTGCTCTTGTGCTACTACAACTTCTTCTTGTTTATCCATATCTTCATTCATATTCTATATATCCAACTCCTCTGTATTTGCAAACTTCGCACGTGTTTGAATAAAGTTCTTGCGCAACTCTACCTCTGTTCCCATTAATTTACTAAATATGGCGTCTGCTTTTTCGGCATCTTCTACTTTTACTTGAATTAAAACTCGGTTTTCTGGGTTCATAGTTGTATCCCATAGCTGATCGGCGTCCATTTCACCCAAACCTTTGTATCTACTCACCTCGGCACCAGCCTGTTTCGAAATATCTTCTCCTGATTTTATTTCAGTACCTTTAGCCTTCTTGGCTTCTATTAAATTATTCAATATGTTATCACGCTCTGAGTCAGAGTATGCGTAGTCTTTCTTTTTGCCAGACTTCACTAAAAATAACGGCGGTTTTGCTAAATATAAATGACCTCCATCAATCACTGGCTTCATAAACCTAAAGAAGAACGTCATCAACAGTGTACTTATATGACTACCGTCGACATCGGCGTCGGTCATAATAATGATTCGATTGTAACGAAGCCTATCTATGTCTAATTGTTCACCTATGCCAACTCCAATTGCCGTGATAAGACTTTTGATTTCGTTATTAGCAAACATTTTATCCAACCTGGCACGTTCTACATTTAAAACCTTGCCTCTTAATGGTAATATTGCTTGAGTTTTGCTATCTCTACCGGATTTTGCAGAACCACCAGCAGAGTCTCCCTCAACTATATATAGCTCTGAATTACTTGGATCTTTACTAGAGCAATCCGCTAATTTTCCAGGAAGTGAAGTGCTGTCAAGTGCACCTTTTCTAATAACATTCTCTCGTGCTGCGCGAGCTGCAGCCCTTGCCCTGGCAGATAGTATTGCTTTATTTACAACTTTTTTTGCAATGGCCGGGTGTTCTTCAAGATAGTATGACAAATATTCTGTCATAACTTGCTCAACATATCCTCGTATCTCAGGATTACCTAACTTATTTTTAGTCTGACCCTCAAACTGTGGGTCTGGTAGCTTAACTAAAATAACTGCCGTTAACCCTTCACGGCAATCTTCGCCACTAAGGTTCTCTTCTTTTTCTTTTAATAAATTATTTTTTCGGGCGTAATCGTTAACAACTCGTGTTAATGCTGACCTAAAACCTGTTAAGTGCGTTCCGCCATCTGGTGTCAGAACGTTATTTGCGAATGGCTTGATTGATTCACTATATGCATCCGTATACTGCATGGCGATCTCAACCTGACAATCCTCAACATCCTTTTCTACATAAAAGACGTCATCATCAACAACATCTTTTCCGAAATTTAAATGCTTAACATAAGATTGGATTCCGCCTTCGAAGTAAAAAGCAAACCGTTCACCAGTTCGCTGATCATATACCGACGTCTGTAAACCTTTCGTTAGATAAGATTGATGTCTTAAGTAGTCGACAACCCATCCATAATCGATTTCGACAGTTTCTTTAAAAATAGTTGGATCCGGATAAAACGTAATGGTTGTACCAGTGCGGTTAGTTTTAGAACCCTTCTTTATATCATATAATGGAACACCTTTTTCGTATTCCTGAGTATATGTATATCCATCCTTATGCACCTCAGCTTTAAGCTTGGTAGAAAGTGCATTAACCACGCTACTACCCACGCCATGAAGACCACTTGATACTTTATACCCCCCTCCGCCAAACTTTCCACCGGCATGGAGAACCGTCAGAACGGTTTCCAGGGCACTCTTACCAGTTTTTTCCATCTTATCTACTGGTATTCCGCGTCCATTATCACGAACGCTTACACCACCATCTTCATGTAAGGTTATAAATACCTCTGTGGCAAAAC
>CAZTWB010000052.1:0-3448 GCA_964617035.1 uncultured Candidatus Saccharibacteria bacterium | reverse complement strand
TTGATCAAAGACGCAAAGAGCTCGAGCACATTGATTATCGTCCTAAAACAAAAGCATCAAAAAAACTAAAATAAGTTAGTGAAATTAATATCAGCAGAGTGTCTAACGTACCAAAGTGCACCAATGCCTAGGGCAAGTAGGGCAAATAGTATAACCGTTCTAAGTTTTTCATTCATGACTACTTTGATTATCCTCGACTGACTTTGCGATTACAACCAGCCTTTGCTTAGATGTCCACATCGGTGTGCAAGTATACAGCGTTAAGGTTGGTTCATCGGTGTTCTGTTCTATCTCTGTTTGATGTGGTTCGACAACGCGTACCTCTTGAGCTTGGTATAGATGTTTCTTGCCTTGCCAAAAGATAGCAAACTGGTCACCAACCTTCAGCTTATCTAGATGGTAGAAAATGGCAGGGCCATCACTATAAGTAAATCTGTGTCCGACAATAACCGTGTTGCCATCCTTGTCAGGTGTGGATGTTTGAGGTCGTCGCCATATGCCTTTTTTTAGAGTATCCGAATATTTACCTTCGTTGATTGATGTATCAAGACCCATCTGTGGAATCACGAGGCGATTATCTTGAGGTATCGGTTTGGTGCCTGGTTGATTGTTGTCAGAATAGACGATACCATTAGAAATTTTTCCAGTTTTTAGCTTTATCCAATAAGATATCTCTGGTAGCAAGGGCATAATTATTAAATAAATCCCAAGAGCAATAACGATAATTGATAAAAAATCGTTAAAGATACGAAGTTTGCGATCTTTCTTTTTATAAACGAACTCACGCACTTAATAAGTATAACAATTTTAAGTTATATTTGATGTTATTATTGTGTTATGAGGGCTCAAGATGTGATAGATGAACTTGCTAAATACGAAAATCCGAGTGATGCGGAGTTTTTGCGACATTTCTTCAAGACAGGAAAGGGGCAATATGGTGAAGGGGATGTGTTCATTGGTTTGCGCGTGCCACAATCCCGCAAGGTAGCTAAGCAGTTTATTAATCTGTCGCTTCGCGAAATTGAACAGCTTCTAGAAAGTCCGATTCACGAGCATCGTTTAGTTGCACTGATTATTCTGACATTACAAATTAAGGGAGCTAACGCTGATAAAGCAAAGGATATATATGAACTGTACTTACGTCGAACTGACAGAGTGAATAATTGGGACTTAGTTGATGTTAGTTGTCGAGACATAGTAGGCAGGTATTTGTTTGATAAATCACGAAAACCACTATATGATTTAGCAAATTCAACTAATCTGTGGGAGCGTCGTATTGCAATAGTCAGTACCTGGTGGTTTATCAGAGAACTTCAACTAGACGATACCTTTAAGATCTCCAAAATTTTACTTCATGATAGTGAAGACTTGATCCAAAAAGCAGTTGGCTGGATGCTGAGAGAGGCGGGGAAAAAGAACGAGGAATCACTGATTGAATTTCTTGAATCTTATGCAAGCTCAATGCCCAGAACAATGTTACGATACAGTGTTGAGCGCCTAAGTATTAGCGACAAATCACGATTTATGTTGGCAAAAAAGTAACCTAAATTGGGTTTTATTAAAGGCTTACGTTAAAGTATAAGAGATGGATAAATACAAATCACGATTTCCTAAAAATTTTCTTTGGGGCGCAAGTACGGCGAGTCATCAGGTAGAGGGTGGTAATCATAATCAGTGGTCTGTTTGGGAGCTTCAAATTGCTAAACAGCACGCCAAAGATGCTCATAAAAATTTAGGGTGGTTGCCAAATTGGGAACAAATAAAATCACAAGCTGAGAATCCAGATAACTATATTTCAGGAAGGGGAGTTAATCACTTTGGCCTGTTTAAAGAAGATTTTAAGTTAATCAAAGAGCTTAATCTTAACTCTTATCGCTTTGGGATTGAATGGTCTAGAATTCAACCAAAAGAAGGCGAGTGGGATAGTGAAGCTATAGAATATTACAAGACTTATCTCAAGGAGCTTAATAAGTCTGGTATTGAGCCAATGTTAAATATATGGCATTGGACATTGCCGGTTTGGTTCTCGGGAAAAGGCGGTTTTGAAAAACGATCAAATCTTGTTTATTGGGAAGAATTTGTTAGTAAAATTGCTATTGAGTTTTCGCCATATGTTCGACAAATCATTACACTCAACGAGCCTAATGTATATGCAAGTCATTCATATGTCCTAGGTTGGTGGCCACCCCAACAAACAAGTTGGCACAAAGCATTGGTGGTTTACTTAAATCTTGCCAGAGCTCACAAGATAGCCTATAAGGTATTAAAGCAAAAAAAGCCGAGCTTAAACATCGGAATTGCTCAACAACTAGCTAATATTCAAGCTAAAAGACCACATAATCTTCTTGACCAGATGATGACTAAATGGATGAGGTTTTTCTGGAATTGGTGGTTTTATAACCGTATTAGTAAGTATCAAGACTTTATCGGATTTAATTATTACTTTACGGATTACTATAGGATTAACAAACGAGAGAATCCCAAGTTACCGACCAATGATTTAGGCTGGTACATGGAACCCGAGGGCTTGTATCCGTTACTATTAAGAGTGTGGGCTAGATATCGTAAACCGATTATTATTACAGAAAACGGTGTAGCAGACAGCAAAGATCAGTATAGGCGGTGGTGGATAGAGGAAACGATTATTGCCATGGAAAAGGCCTTGAGCGAGGGTGTTCAGTTAGTTGGCTATTATCATTGGAGCTTGCTTGATAATTTTGAATGGGCCTATGGTTGGTGGCCTAAATTTGGGCTAGTAGAAGTTGACCGGAAAACCATGAAACGCACCATTAGGCCAAGCGCAAAATGGTTCGCGACAGAGGTGAAGCGGATCAGAGCTTTAAAATAACATTGACAAATAGACACGCTTATGCTATATTGTCAGCATGAAACAAGACGACAGAATATTTTCAAAAGAGCCACCAAAGACTAAAGAGGTGGCGATCATTCGTCGTGCTATAGCTCTTGGAGCTCTTGCTGCGTTGTCTGTCGGGGTCGGGTCTGCAGTAAATAATGTTATGTCTGAGGACGAACCACGACCAACACACCCAGTGACCGTTGAGCCAGGGGATACAGTAGATAAATATGCCATAGATGTTGCACGTAGCATTGGAGACCATATAGATTATCGTGGTATCAGAGATGAAATCATTGATAATTCTCCTCCCGCACAAGACGGTATAATCAATCCAGGAGATGAGCTAAACATCCCGATGACAGACCAAGAGATCGAACAATTCGAAAAACAACAGAATCAAAAAGGCGATTAAAACGATTGTGTGTTCATGTTAACTCGCCACACTAGATGTAGTGGCGAGTTATTTTTTTGGATGGACATCTGTGGATAACTTAATGAATAATCGTAAAAAGTAAAAAAAGTACTTGCATGTGGGTACTGGTGGGTTGTAGACTCATGTTAGTGGGTAAACGTGGGTAACCCATCACAAGC
>CAZTWB010000051.1:0-3633 GCA_964617035.1 uncultured Candidatus Saccharibacteria bacterium | reverse complement strand
ATCACCAGCCAACCAGGAGAAGGCACAACAGTGATAGTGGGGATGGGGTGAGAAAGTCTTACGACAAGATCTTGGTTGTTAATATACTGTCATCATGTGATAATATTTTGCTATGAAAGATATATTTGAAGTGCCAGAATCTGAATTTGACCCATACCTAGATAAACTAGTCATGACTACCGCAATAGGCTGTTTATCAACGTCACTTAGTATGTATAACGATGCCATTAAGAATGGGTTATCCCCTGAGGAGGCTTATTCTTTGGCTTTATCGCCAGTGGAGTCATATCGCGAGCTAGCAAATCAATAGTAAGCGAAGCTGTCCACGAAAAATTCTTAGCACCAGCTGAATCACCATTTTTTGGTGAAAAATATTCGTTGATTCCAGATTTTGCCACTAAACCAATTGTCTTTGATTGCAAACTATTGGCTTCTGCCTGGTAGCCATAGCGTCTCAGCCCATCTATAATTAACCAATTGGTATTGATCCATGTAGGACCCTGCCAATAGGTTTTTTCTTTAAACCAAGATGAATTTACTGGAACTGATGGCACGGGATAGTCGGTATTGAATAGGTGCTTAGAGCCTAGTAGCTTGACGAGTTCTTTGGCACGCTCTTTAGAAATCACACCAGAATAAAGTGGTAGCACTGAACCGATAGTGCTGATTTTTATCAGTTGGTTAGAAATTGTGTCTTTGCTGTAGTATTGACCGGTGTATGGATCCCATAGTTGCTCAAGTGAATTTTTTGTATTTTGCATTTTGCTTAAGAGTTTTTCTGGCAGGGGCTTATTTATGGTCTTGGCTATTTCACGGAGTAGTTCATTAGCCCTAATAAAAATACTATTAAAGCTAATATCGGCAATGGCAATGCCGGTAGGGTTTTTTTTGTTAGTAATTTTATAATGGTGGCGACGAAGTTTTCTCTGCAAAGAATATAGCAACAATCCATCAATTGTGCTTAGTCGTTCGCCTGGTAAGGCTAACTTGCGGTCAGATCTTAGGTGCGTAAGAATAGTATCTGATTTTGTTAACTGCACAAACTTAATCCATAGTGGCATACCATGTGCATGTATTTCTGAAATCCAAGGTGGAGTATTGTCTAATCCAGACTCCCATGGATGCACAAGACTGACAAGGCCAGACCCATCAAAATCACGTTCACTATAAAGCCATTTGTGAAAAGCAAGTAGGCCAGGGAACATCTTTCTATACCACAATTGACGTTCATTGTTTGATAGCATTTCACCAACCTTAACAACTGCTTCTGCAAGCATCGGCGGTTGAGTTATTCCGCTAGTTGCATAATCATCAGGAGATTGTGGAGATAGATCACTTTGCCAGAAACTAGCGCTTTGCTTCCCGACGAAATCACGAGATAAAATCATGTTTGGGATCATCCCATTGTGCCATTGGCCTCGCAGAAGACTAATCAGTTCTTGTTGTGCACGAGCTACGTCGTAATGGCGTTGGCCAATTGCAATAAAGCAACTATCCCAAAGCCATTGATGGGGATATAACCCGGGCGCAGGGATGGTGTGGCTTCCACGATCGTTATCAACAAGAACATCTATGCATTGTTGATACAGTTCATCATTTGACATTATATTAACTAGTATAACCTGCTGATGATTTATTAGTAATAGTATTGCCGCCTAAGCTTCCACTGTCCTTTAGGACGCCAATTTTATTAATAATTTTCCGGGAAGCCAGCCAGTAGCCCGATGTTGTTTGTTGTCAATTGTAGTACTGAGAGCAAAAAATACTATTTTCATACTATTTGAAGTTTGTAAAATTAATTGGGAAAGGTAAATCTTTGGATCTGATTATTTGCATTGCTGTTTGGAGCTCATCTTTCTTTGAGCTCATGACTCGTACTGTTTCGCCTTGAACCTGAGCTTTTACTTTAGGAATCTCATCTCGTAACAATTTAGTTATCTGCTTTGCTTTCTCTTGATTCAGGCCTTGGATAAATGGCAAGTTTTTGGTTGATTTTAAATTGGCAACTATAGGTTCATGAGTCACATCTAATACTTTCTGATCAATATTACGACTAGCAAGTTTTTTGTGGACTATATCAATTATAGCCTCTAGCTGGTAGTCACTATTACCAGTAATTTTGAACCCAGTTTTACTGGCGTCTAACCACTCAATGCTTGCTGGAGTACCCTTAAAGTCATATCGATTAGAAATTTCTCTTTGAACCTGATCAAGTACATTGTTCATCTCTGCTTTATCAAATTCACTAACCACATCAAAGCTAAATTGTGCCATTGGTTTTAAACCTTTCTTATACAAAACTACCAAAAAGTGTTAAGTGTGTTCAAATTATAAGCCTTATATAGGGTAGTTAGCAATGGTATAATGGTTTGCAAATGACCTATCATAACAAGCAGATTGCAGATGTAGCTCAAAAACTTCAAAAAGAATTTGAAGAGCTTGATGATAAATCAAAAATTTTAAAGTCAAACCAACTTAAAGCCTTGTATGCTCAGATACCTCTACTTGACCCCAGCGAAAGATCAATCTTTGGCAAAGAGCTGAATCAACTTAAGAATCAATTGCAAGCGCAGGTAGAAAAATCAACTCAGCACAATGTTGTGATTGAACCAATAGATGTTACTGCGCCATTTGCTGAGAACACCCCGGTAAATTTGCGCCCAAGACTACTCACACACGATAAGGGCAGTAAACACCCTTTAACAGTTGAAACAGAACACATTATAGATATATTTACCCGAATGGGATTCGAAGCTGTCGAATCACGTCAATTAGATGACGAGTTTCATATGTTCAGTAGCTTAAACTTCCCAAAAGGGCATCCTGCACGAGATGATTACGATACATTCATTACAACCGATGGTCTAATTGCTCCAGCACATACTAGTACTATGCAAAATCGAGTATTAAGAAGTAAAACTCCACCAATAAGGTATGTAATTCCGGGGCGTGTTTTTCGAAACGAAGACCTTGATGCAACACACGAACATACCTTCTATCAGCTTGAAGGTGTTTACGTTGATAAGGACATTAATGTTGGGCATCTAATCGCTACATTAAAAACCTTTTTAGAGGAATACTTTCAGGAAGAAATCGAAGTCCGAACTCAGCCTTTCTATTTTCCGTTTACGGAACCCAGTTTTGAATATGCGATAAAGAGGCCAGGCAAAGATTGGTTGGAAATTTTAGGTTGTGGTTTGATTCACCCCAATGTACTGACTCAAGGTGGTATTGACCCAAAGAAATATAGTGGCTTTGCCTGGGGTTTTGGGATCGACAGACTGGTTATGATGAAGTATGGGATTGAAGACGTTCGTCACTTCGAATCGGCAAAATTGGATTTTTTGAGGCAGTTTTGATGAAGATAGTTAAAAAGATATCAATATCAGAATTAAAAACTATGGCAGAAAAAATGGACGGAAACTTAGTTAAAGCAGATATTGACGTTGCTAAACAGATTGTTATAGTAGATATGCCTATGCACTTTGAGAGAGAGCAAGAGATACTTGAAAAGGGCTCCAGGCAAAAAGATCTTTGGGGTATCAATTTGTTTCCAAAGAAGTTTGGTACTGATGAATTTATAGCTTTTGAATCAATGAAAAACATAAAACCACGTAGTAATCAGAGTATGAC
>CAZTWB010000050.1:0-3805 GCA_964617035.1 uncultured Candidatus Saccharibacteria bacterium | reverse complement strand
GCCATAGGAACACTAGTCAATAAGACATTCGTATAAAAAATACTTGTATGCCCCCATTTTAACCATAACTTGTATTGACAAACGGGAAATACTGCGAGACAATTACCGTAAAGAGCAATCAAGAAATAATTATGGATAATCAAAACCAGCAACAAATACCAAAACAGAATCGGATGCCAATAGTTGTTATTTTATTGGTTCTCTTGGTCGCTATAATTATTGTGGTTATTTATGCGTTTAATAAGATTGATGATCGCCCTCAACATGCCGACAACAGTCAAACCAGCACAACAGAACAAACAATTAATAAAACCGCAGAACTTTCTACAGATCCTAGTAGCATGGCAAGCAAGAGTGGTGAAGTTGTGACATTCTCCATTTGGCTAGATACAGGCAATCAAAAGGTTAGTGCCGTAGAAGCTATTCTTAACTATCCAGCTGATCAATATGACTTTGTTAGTATTGATGACTCTGAAAGTGCATTTTCAATTAATGCAGAGGCAACAGGACAAAACGGAATGATAACGATTGCACGAGGACAAATAGATGGTGTGTCAGGAAAGGTTTTAGTCGGAAAGGTCAACTTAAAAACAAAAACATCCTCCGGGCAAGGAAGTCTAACCTTTTCTGATGATTCAAAAGCCCTAACCTTATCAGAAAATCCACAAAATATTCTAAACGAAACATCAGGGGCAACCTTGCAAATAGAAAACTAGGAGACAGTACATGAACACCCAGCCTGGTTCACACTTTAAAAAACACTTACCCCTCATTATTGTTGCTCTGTTTGTTGGAATTGTTGGATGTATTATTTTATTACAAAGCTATGCTGCGGTCCCAAATCCTCCGTCCGTATATTTAACTCCAGAAAATACCGCCAATGGCCCTGGTAAGCAAGTAAGAATTCAAGTTAGAGAAAACAGCGGAACAACCGCAATAAACGCAACCGAGGTTGCTATTACATACCCTGCAAACTTGATAGAGTTTAATTCGTTTGATGACAACGGAAGTTTATTTTTGACTAAACCTGACCCTGTAATTACGAGCGGAAAAGTCGTCCTAAGTCGAGGTATTAACGCTGGTACCAGCAATTTAACAGGCGACCAACTAATAACTACTTTAGTCTTTACAACGAAAACTTCGTCTGGAACCGCTAATCTTGCTATTGTTGCAAATGAAACTTCTGTACTTAACGCCACAACTTATCAAAACATTATTACAGGAAGTGGTCGAACCCAAGGCGCAAACGTAGTTGTCGATGCCACTCCGCCAACTGTATCGGTGACGGGTATATCAAATAATCAAGTTCTGTCTAGCAATTCTACTGTTCCTATAAATATCAATACTACAGATGCAACTGGCGCAACAAGGCTAGATATACGTATTGATGGCAAAACTGTTTTGGCTCCAAATATAACCAGTCCAACCTACGTATTCCAGTGGAATACGACTGGGTTAAGTATTGGCAACCATACTATCCAAGTTCTAGCTAGTGATTCATACGGTAATACTGGCCAATCTGCAGTTACCACAGTTTCTATTGCTGACAAGACACCCCCAACAGTTACCCTAACCGTACCATCAAGTCCACTAAAAGGTGTTGTTACGTTAAGTGCAACTGCTTCTGATAGTGGCGGTTCTGGATTAAATAGAGTAGAGTTCTATGCTGGGTCAACCCTTATTGGTTCAGATAATACAAGCCCTTATCAAGTATCCTGGAATACTAATGATGGAAAGTACGCCGATGGTTCATATAGTATCACAGCAAAAGCCTATGATAACGCCAACCCCTCGAACACTTCTACTAGTACACCATCTAATGTAACGGTTCAAAATACCGACAAAACACCTCCTTCAGCCCCAACAAATCTTAATGTTAAATCGGTCACTATGAATAGTGTCAACCTGGCTTGGAATGCTAGCTCTGACAATGTTGGAGTAACGGGGTACCAGGTTAGTAGAAATGGTACGGTAATAAATACCGTAGCAGGAACATCATTTACAGACAACAATCTTACTCCAGGGACAAGCTATTCGTATTCTGTAGTTGCAATCGACGCAGGAGGCAATAAGTCCGCTCAAGTCAGCGTAAATGCAACAACTCTCGCTCAAAAGATCGGGGACTTCAATCAAGATGGCAAAGTATACCTAGATGACCTAGCAGGACTGCTAGCAAATTGGAAAAAGGCAAATCCACTATACGACCTAGATAAGAAGGGGTCTGTTGATATTGTTGACCTTGCTATATTCCTCGCAAACTATGGCAAGTAAAATTAGGTTTATCTAAAATAATTGACGACGTCTTTCTGAAATAGAATACGAATCTTCATACTTAGCTAGTATAATCATGGATCAATACAATGAATGGTTTTTGAGTTTGGATATTCAGCTAGAACCTAATTTTGTGCATTAACTTATCGATCAGTGGTTGTTCGCGATTTTCTTGAGGTAAAAATTTACCCAGCGAGGAGATGATTACGTCTTCGTCTTTAGGGTCATAATACATGCTTATCGCGGGCATGAATCGTTGCATAGGAAGGATATCTATTGACCTTATAGTTCCTTCTTCTATAACTGCAAAGGATTTCATAGTTCTGAACAAGTGTAATTTATCTCCGATTCGAATGCCTTTGTCGGATATCTCGTAATTCAATACTCTTGGCTTCCTGGAGGCAAATACAATAAATAGCACACCTAAAGATATTGTCACTATTGTAGATATTGTGTCTTTTGTTACGAAGAAAATAAGTCCAGCTACTAAAATTACTCCTGCAACGGCTAGAACATACCATGATTTATTTTTTTGGTAAGCAATGAATTCTGATGCTGTCCAAGATATTTGCGTGCTAGGTTGGGTTTGTGAAGCTATGGGCTGAGAAAACTGAGACCCGTCCGATCCTGGCTGAGCTGAGTTGTATTGCCAATTAGTTGGTGGCTGATTGGTATTCTGAACCTCGGGTGGCATAAGCATATTCTACCATGACACACAGCGATGTTAGTAGTAATTATTGAATATGAAATTCTTAAGTCGTATAAAAAGCTTGTGAAAGAGAATGAATATATGTAATGTCACCATTGTTCCAAAAATCGCTATTATTAGCTTGAATATACTACCAGCCTCACTTAATGACTGAAGTCCTAATTGAAACAACGTAGCCCACGCTGGAATTAGTATATTGAAGGCAAATAGTGCATAAAACAAGAAAAGCAATATGCTAGAGCAGAAAAATAGTGTATGAGACAATGTGGTACCCCACCAACCTTCTGTATCATCTTCATCATTTTGTTGAGTGGGTGATTTTTTTAGTTTTGCTGTCACCACATCGTCGTAAACTTCAATTGCCATGTTCTGAAACACCCAAATACCCATGTACACAACACTACCGATTCCCAACCAGAATATAAATAACACCACTCTACCTAGTATTGGTACGGCAAGTAAACTTGATATATATTCAAGCCGTTGCCCAAAAACCTCACTTGTCGACAATTGGGTGACCGGACTACCATCGGCTAGTATAACTAGTAATGTTCTATTACTAACTATACCCAACACTAATAAGCTGACGAAGAAATATGGAATTAACTCGATAGGACTTGGTAATAAAAATTGAGTAATGAATAGTTTAATTTTTGATGTTCGTGAATAGTCTTGATGTTCCATTTGTATATATTCTACTAGTTATTCAACAATTTATAAAATGACGGTGGTTAGTTGCTAAAAACTTTGATTACGGTACTCATAGATGATATAATTTACCTCTGTTAGTGGCGACCGGAGAGGTACCCAAGTGGCTGAAGGGGA
>CAZTWB010000049.1:0-3899 GCA_964617035.1 uncultured Candidatus Saccharibacteria bacterium | reverse complement strand
ATCGAAAAGCATCTAGAAAAATCTTATCAAAATTGTAGTAGAAAATAAAATCAGTATCAATCGAAATAAGAAAAAGTAAATTGGCGAACTCCTGAAATGATTCGCAAATATTGAGAAAATGATATTTAATAAAAACAAAATTCTTTCTATATCTATAAGAACTAATATGAAGATTTAAACCACCAGAATCGTATAAAAGAACAAATCCGATAAAATCGAAAAGAGATATTGTCGTACTTGGCATTTTTAGAATGAGATTATCGTTGTAAAAGGTGAATTCTGCTTGATCATCAGTGTTCCAACAATAGATACTAGTGAAGTTATAGTCAGAATATGGTTTAAAATTAGAAGTGAATGATTTAATTTCGGGAAGAGAGTCAATGGTAATAGGCTCAAGATTGTAGGGAATTCTAAGCATTTATTCTTGATTATATAAGAAAAACTAGGATATTAATAGGAAAGTAATTACAATTATATTGATGATACAAGCATTAGCATACACTCCAGGAATCATAATGGTGCTCTTTGTTGTTTTGGGGTTAATTATTAGTAGTAAAAAAAACTCCCTAAATCGAATATTTCTATATTTAGCAGGGTCGGTGCTTATATGGCAATGCTTGCTATTTATCTCTGATACGACGCATTCAGAATTTATTGCTGAGCTTTCTCTTCGGTTGGCATTATTGGTTTCGATGTTTATGCCTTATACTTTCTTGCTCTTTTGCTATGCTTTTACCCAAAGATTAAATAAAGGGTTGGCGATTACTTTGTATATGCCCATTTTACTTACTCAATTGTTGGCGCTATCGAGTTTTGTCTTTTCGACCGTTGAACTTAGAAAATTTGGAGTCCATATCGTTGATCCAAAGTGGGGATATACGGTCATAGTGTTTGTAACAACAGGATATATACTATATGGTTTAGTTTTACTTCTGATTAAGCAAGGTGAATTTACTCTTCAGCAAAAAAAACAGAGTAGGTTAATTATAGGAGGCGTGGCGATATCTTTAGCTATTAGTTTAATAGCTAACTTCTTTTTAATAGACACATCATATTCCGATTATACAATTTTAGCAACGGGACCTTCTATTATATTTTTTGTTGGTGGCATCGGAATCGCAATCATTAAGCATAGAATGTTCGACATAAAGCTTATTGTTGCCCGAACTATGGGTTATGTTCTTTCGATTATCATGTTAGCGACACTGTATGGCGTATTAGCCTTTAATATAGTTGATATGTTTAGTTCTAGCCTGAGTAAGAGTGGTCAACAAGTTGTCTATACTTTACTTGCTGTTGTTTTGGCATTTACATTTCAGCCACTCAAAAAGTTTTTTGATAGGCTAACAAATAAATTATTCTATCGTGACGCGTATGACTCGCAGGAGTTACTTGATGGGCTTAATAAAATATTGGTTTCAACGCTAGACATCAATAAATTGCTCAAAAATAGTGCTGAAGAGATAAACAAATCGATACGGTCAGAATTTGTACTGTTTGGAATAAAGAAGATTGAGGGGTCACCACAGCGCATTGTTGGCACAAACGAGCGTCAATTTAGTCAGCAAGAGATAGAGTTCGTACGAACCATTACTCCAAAAATACGACAGAAAAGTATTATTGTCGATGAGCTTGAAGGTTCAGAGCTAAAACTTCGTGAAGTTCTTCATAAAAACGGTATTGCATTATTGGTACGATTAACTGATACGCCAAATAAAGTTCAGGAAGGGCTGGGATACATTGTTTTGGGCGATAAAAAAAGTGGCGGTCAATATACCAAGCAAGATTTACAAGTGTTAGAAATTATTGCCGACGAGTTGGTGATTGCTATTCAAAACGCGTTAAGATTTGAGGAAATCCAGAACTTCAACATTACTCTGCAAGAAAAGGTGGATGATGCTACTAAGAAATTGCGTTCGGCCAATCATCGTTTAATAGAGTTAGATCAGACTAAAGATGATTTTATTAGCATGGCGTCTCATCAGTTACGTACACCGCTAACTACCATTAAAGGTTATTTAAGTATGGTTATTGAGGGCGATGTTGGTAAGGTTAGTAATAAGCAAGCAGAATTATTAAGCAAGGCGTTCATTAGCTCGCAACAAATGGTTTATTTAATTTCAGACTTATTGAACGTTTCTAGGCTGAGAACAGGTAAGTTTGTGATTGAGCCAAAAGAAACGAATTTATCAGATGTTATTGGCGGAGAAATAGATCAACTAATCGAAACAGCAAAAGCTAAGGGGTTAGAGCTTAGATTTGAGAACCCAAAGAATTTCCCAACGCTGATGTTGGACGAAACAAAAATTCGCCAAGTTATCATGAACTTTATAGACAACGCTATTTACTATACTCCTGCCGGCGGGCATGTTACTGTAGCGATACAGGACAAGGGTGAAAGCATTGAGTTTACTGTAGTTGATGATGGAATAGGGGTTCCAAAAAATGAGCAACACCATTTATTTACAAAGTTTTATAGAGCTGGCAATGCCAAAAAGGCTCGTCCAGATGGTACGGGCTTAGGGTTATTTATGGCCAAGAAAGTGATTATTGCCCAAGGGGGGTCAATAATTTTTAAATCACAAGAGGGAAAGGGTAGCGAGTTTGGGTTTTTGTTTGATAAAGCACGATTACTACCAGAAAATTATAAAGGCGCATTACATAAGACTACATCATAAAGTTGCTCGAAGTGTATAATAAAGATATGGTGAGCAAAAAAGACGCAACTAGTTTGGACGATATCGCAGAATCAATTGCTAGCTTGGCGGGAATGGTGAGTGATCAGTTTGATTTAGTTAGTGAACGCTTCGAACAAGTAGACAAGCGCTTTGAGCAAGTAGATAAGCGCTTTGAGCAAGTAGATAAACGCTTTGAACAAGTAGACAAGCGATTCGAACAAGTAGACCGACGCCTAGATGGTATAGAGAATCGGCTTTATCATCTAGAAAAACAACAGAGCGAAATGCGCGAGTGGATCGAAAGCATAGACAGCCGTTTGAGTGGTATTGAAAGCGACATCGCTGAGATATATGATCGCATTGTAGCGTTAGAAAAAAAGAGTGACCAAGGTCTGACTAAGCAAGATAAAAAAGAGTTAGAACAAAAGATAAACGACCTACTACATTGGGCCAAAGAAGTTAGCAAAAAAACTGGCGTTCCTATGCCTAAAATGTAAAACCTGTCGACATGCTTATATAAGGGTCGTGCGTTATTTATGTTGCAATAAAGCTTATGGATGTACTATGATGTAACTACAGTAATTATGTAGGATACAAATATGCAATCAGAAGAACTAAAGAAGTATGTGACGGAAATAATTGAGCAAAAAAAATTATCGGGCGTTGATCAAGACATTAAGGATAAACTAATCGACGACCTAACTAATCGTCTCCAAGAACAAATTAATCGAGCCTTAATTAATGCTTTAAATGATGAACAGTTTAAAGAATTTGAAAAGTTGGTTGATTCTGAAGATGCTGAAAAGGTTAGTACTTTTTTTGCAGACAATAATATCCCAGTACAAGAAATCACTACTCAAGTGTTGGTGAAATTTAGGATTGCATATCTAGGATCATAGGCAATTATGAGTGAAGCAATTGATTCTCCGCCACCAGTTCCGACAATGGATGATGCAGTGACCTCATTGACCGAAGAGGAGTTAATGCAACGGATTGCTGATGGTGCAAATCCTGGCGAGGACGTGTCAAAGCTAACAGAAGAAGAACTAATGGCTAGAATTGGCGACTCCATTACTGTCGAGCCTCAGAAAACTGAAGGTGGCGGGTACAAGCTAAAGCCTGTCGAAGAGAAAGATTTTAAGGATATGATGGACAGAAATCCTGATATTTTGGATCCGGATAATCCTGATTCTTTGGGCGCTGGGGCTATAGGAACTATGG
>CAZTWB010000048.1:0-4090 GCA_964617035.1 uncultured Candidatus Saccharibacteria bacterium | reverse complement strand
TCTTAGGAACTAGTGTCGCAAGACGTGAAGGTTCAAGTCCTTTCTCGCCCACCATTTTAAAGTAAAACCTCAAACATCGCTCGAAAGGGCGATTTTTTCTTTGGTCGCGTCGAGCGCAAACCAGAGGTCTTTCTGGTTGGTTTTCATCGGTATCTATTACGGCAAGATAAGACTAAGCTGATAAATCATGTTAAAGTAGTGATATATGACAAGAACTTTACTACCGTTTATCGACGACGAAGACCTAATCCAGGAAGTAAGAAAAGTATTAGATATAGCCCAAATTGCTGTGTCGTCAGCAGAAGACAGCATCTTCAGTAATATCATTGATCCATTTTCAGCAGTATTTGACTCACAACGACAAGACATAGCACCAAGCGAATGGTTACAGCAAGAAAAAGCACGGCAGATTCAAAAAACCTTACAAAATGCTGTCGGAGATTTTCATCAATCTATATTAGGGCACGTCGATGGTTGGACGAATCTAAATGTAGGACAGGTCGTTGACTTAAAGAGCGACGAAAACAAAGTCTTAGCTGAGATCAAGAACAAATACAATACTACTAAGGGAAATCACAAGAAAGCTATTTATGACGATTTATTAAGTCTTCTTGCGCATGAAGAGTTTCGTGACTATAAGGGTTATTATGTTGAAATAATTCCAAAATCAAAAAACCCTTACAATAAGCCGTTTACTCCATCCGATAATGAAACTGGAACTCGTAGACCAGAAGATCAAAATATCAGAGTTATAGACGGTCGCTCATTTTATGAATTAGTAACAGGACAGCCAGATGCACTAGATAAACTATACGAAGTTTTGCCGAGTGTAATCGCTAACGTTACCGGTAACGATGATAGTAAAATAACCCTAGATCCATTCTACAAAGAATTATATAGAAAAGCCTATCCATATTCTTAACAAGAACCCTTGCATAGGGCAAGGGTTCTATATACAATATAAACATGAACGGAATGCTTACAATATCACAAGCCTCCGACGAAATAGGGGTTTCGATTGATACTATTCGTAGGTGGGAGAAAAAAGGACTAATTAAGGGTACGCGGTCAGACAAAAATTATCGTCTATTCAATATTGACGAGGTTAAAAGAATACACGACAAACTAAACGGTAATGTGCAGTCTGACAATTATCGTATTCTAAGAAGCGATGAGCCTAGCGATATAACTTCAATTGACTTATTTGCTGGTGCTGGGGGCACTGCATTGGGTCTGGAAAATGCAGGAATTAAACATGTTGCTTTGAACGAGTGGGATAAATCAGCAGCGGCAACATTAAGACTTAACCGCCCCGATTGGAATGTAATCGAGGGTGACATATCTGGGATAGATTTTTCTGATTATAAGGGAAAGGTGGATATTGTCGAGGGAGGTTTTCCCTGTCAGGCTTTTAGTTATGCAGGTAAAAAAATGGGGTTTGAGGACGCACGAGGAACGCTATTTTATGAGTTCGCACGTGTCGTCAAGGAGGTTCAGCCCAAAATAGCTATCGGTGAAAACGTTAAAGGACTCTTAACTCACGACAATGGATGCACCATTAAGAGTATGGTAGGCATATTACAGGATCTGGGCTATAAGGTCGCATATAAGCTACTTCGTGCCCAGTATTTCGATGTGCCTCAAAAACGCGAACGACTAGTGATTATTGCAGTACGTAATGATATCGATTCACCTATTCTTTACCCGAAAGAACGCGATTATACAATTTCAATACGTGAAGCTATAGGAGACAAGCCTCAGTCCGTAGGGCAAGAGTATTCGGATTACAAAAAATCTATCATGGCACTGGTGCCGGCAGGTGGCTATTGGCGAGATTTGCCACTAGATAAGCAAAAGGAGTACATGAAGTCCAGCTTCTTTATGGGTGGAGGCAAGACTGGAATGGCACGACGCTTATCATGGGACGAGCCTAGCCTAACTTTGACATGCGGACCTGCTCAGAAGCAAACAGAGCGGTGTCATCCTGAAGAAACTCGACCGTTAAATGTACGAGAGTACGCACGTATACAAACATTTCCAGATGAATGGCAGTTCGCAGGTTCGACTGGTGCTCAGTACAAACAAATAGGGAACGCTGTGCCCGTAAATCTTGGCTACTACATGGGAATGACGGCACGAGCGATACTTACAGGAGACTATAACAAAAGTGATTTTGAAGAAATCGAACCAGCAACCGTAATCGAACCTAGCATTGACGACGAACTGCCCATGCCAGTCATTCAAGAACAGCGACAGCTTGGTCTAGCTATCTAACTTTTGGGTACAGGATAGTCACTCTCTCTATGAGTGCGAGTATCTATCCTTCAAAAAAATAGAAAGAATTAACAAAATATGCTTAAAAACAAGAACAATCACCTGATACCATAATTTACCTTGAAAACACTAGGGGGTATTGGGTTGAAAAAGTCTTTGCGTACTCTTGGATTTTCTCCATCTAGATTACTATTTTGAATATGAAAAAAAGCCTGGTCTTACGGTTTGTTCACACCGTTAGCTTGATATAATCATGCCCATGAGTTAAAGACTTCCGAAAGTCTATTTTGTTGTGAGTAACAGATGATATAAACAATAAAGTACGGTGAGGTAAACCATATATTTTAGTGAATTTGCTTTAATTGCGCTTTGAAATATGTAGTTGATATTGGTAATATTTATTCATAATGAGTTTATCAACACAACCATACAAAGGGGCTAGAGACTTTTATCCTGAAGACAAACGTTTGCAGGAGTGGATATTTAATAAATGGCGAGAGGTTGTAGAGAGTTTTGGGTATGAAGAGTACGACGCCCCGATGCTCGAGCCAACTGAATTATATGCTAGCAAAACTAGCGACGAAATCGTTAACGAGCAAACATATAGTTTTACAGATCGTGGCAACCGCCAAGTGACTATCCGTACGGAAATGACTCCATCGGTAAGTCGTATGGTGGCCGGAAAGCGCCAAGAGTTGGCTTATCCACTGCGTTGGTATTCTATTCCAAACTTGTGGCGCTATGAAAGACCACAGCGCGGCAGGTTACGTGAATTTTGGCAGTTGAATGTAGATCTATTTGGTATTGGTAATTTATCTGCAGATTTTGAAATGATTCAACTAAGCCACGAAATAATGAAATCGTTTGGCGCAAAACCCAGGATGTATGAAATACACGTCAATAGTCGTAAGTTAGTTAATTATTTACTGCAAGGCTATCTTGGGATGGATGAGGTTCAGGCGTCAACAGTTATTCGGCTTGTCGATAGAATTCATAAAATGCCCAGAAGTGAATTTACTGCCAAAATAGACGCATTACTAACTATGCAACAGCGCGAGGACAGACTGACAGAACGATTAAATACCTTGCTACACGTGCAATCAATTTCTGAACTACCTGACGTAACTCAATCAAACGCCACGGTCATGGAGTTAACTAATTTGATGACGTTGGCTAAACAGTCAGGAATTACTAATGTAGTATTTGACATCACCTTGATGCGCGGGTTCGATTACTATACCGATATTGTGTTCGAGGTATTCGATACTCATACAGAGAATAATCGCTCAATGTTTGGTGGTGGTAGATACGATGGTTTGGTGGCTCAATTTGGAGTAGAGCCAGTACCAACCGTTGGTTTTGGTATGGGAGATGCAACTCTGTATAACTTTTTGGTTCTGCATGATTTACTGCCCTCAATAACCACTAAAACAGATGTGTATGTTGCTTTGCTGGGCAATGTTTATGAGCAGGCCTTAAGGCCAATATCATTACTGCGCGAAATGGAACTTAATGTTGCAGTTGATAGCAGTGGCCGAAAGGCTGAAAAGCAAATCAAAACGGCTGATAAAAAAGGAATACGCTATATTCTCTTTATTGGTGACCACGAACTGGCCAGCGAACACTTTAAATTAAAAGACCTAAAAACTGGCGTTGAAGAATCTCACAGCCTAGAACGAATAGCCTCGATCATTAAGGACTATCGTCGAAAGTAATCAAAATACCATAGTTTGAACTGAATGCCCTGGACTGATCAGGGGATTGATGATACAGTTAGTCACTATGCAGATTAAAAGAAACGACATATCATCAACGA
>CAZTWB010000047.1:0-4144 GCA_964617035.1 uncultured Candidatus Saccharibacteria bacterium | reverse complement strand
ACTTAAACGAAAAAGCACAAGGTGAGTTTTGCCGTCTTAGTCTTACTATTAAGAACATAGGTGACGAGGCTCAAAGCCTCTTATCAAGCGATCAAAAGCTATTAAACGCTGAGGGTCAACAGTTTGCTGCCGATGATACAGCTACCATCTACGCATCCTCAGGCAATTCAGGTAGCACTTGGTTTGACCAAATAAATCCTGGTAATAGCGTAAAGGGTGACATTTTGTTTGATGTACCTGCTGGTGCAAATATCACCACTGCTGAACTACACGATAGTTCCTTCTCGGGTGGCGTAAAGGTAAACCTCCAGTAGTCAGAAGACTGCCATTAAACCGTTTTTACAAGTCTAGATTATCAATTTGCTTAACAGAGAGCGAGCGATTGACACAGACCCCAAAATATGATAGACTGAATGCAGTTAATTGAAACACAAAAAATGTCAGAACAAAATCCAGAACAACTACCACCAAACCCAACACCTGAACAGGGTGCTAATATGCCTGATATTCCCAAGAGTCGGGAAATATTCAAGGGTGACATCAATGATGCCGTTATACAGGCACAGTTGCAGACAGGGGTGGAGATAGATGACAGCTTCTGGTTCTCGCAAGTCGGTAACGATGGGAGTACGGAAAGCATCTTAGACAGATTTGATGCTGCGTACCCTGCATTTGTAAGAGAAAAATTGCATATACCTGAGTCCCTCGAAGATCATAAGGAAGCTGTCGCTACCGTGGGCGTACTTGCTGTAGAGACTGCATTTGACGAGGAAAGTGATAGTTCGGCAATCGCAGAAGACCCCTACGGCAACGAGACGCTAGATGTATACGCTTTTATGGCACAGGAGAATCACGAAAAAGGCGCTCCCATAAACCAAGAAATCGCTGCTGAACTAGAAGAAGAAGCAAGAAGCTTGCTTGCGGAGGGCTTGAGCGGTACAGAGGTTGCGGAACGTCTTGGTTCAGCCACAATGGTAAGTCGTCGTGCAGCACAACTCCTATACGATATGGGCATGGACTTGCCAGGTCGAGATGCTCCACTTGAAAAACCTAAAGAGGCTTGGGATACGGAAGAATATCTTAATGCTAAGTATGCTGTGATAGCCAGTATGCAGACAGAGCTGGAAAGCCGAAATGAAGATTACGCACGGATGACTAATGATTTGCTGGAGAACGGCTTAAGCTATCGAGACGTACTGGGTAATGAGGCTGTTAGGGCTGGTTCTACAAGTGAACATCCTGAAAATGCTGCCGCATACGCTCACGAGCTGACGCGTCTTACCTTGGAGGATAGGGGTGATGAAATTAAAGAAACTGCCGAAGACATCCGGAAACGTTTTGATAATATGCGTTATCTATTGCCAGACTCGGTGCAGTTATCCCCTTATGCGGAGTCACAATCGTGGATTTTATGGGACATAGGTAAACAAGAAGCCCTCAAAGGTAACGAGTACCCAAGCACAACGGCTCCAGACGTTAATTATGCAGGTAGTGTTATTAAAAATCCTGAGGATGCAGATCAAGTCAAACAAGCCGACTTTATGCGTGATGTTGTTGCCTGGCGTCATTTAGGCTGGGAGATACATCTAAAGGCTGCAAATGGTGAAGATATGGGCTGGCTCGACTCGTCACTAGACGAACAGACAAGGAATTTATTGCATAAGGTTGGTGATGAGGCACACGGGGGTCAGCTAAGCTCTGCTGAATATACTGATTTAGGTCGTGGCATTAATGCTGCTTTGATGCAACATTTTGTACAGGAAAGACCAGAGCTACAAAGAGAAATGGAACTGCGTGCGCTACAGCTTGCAGAAACTCAATTAAGCCAGTCTTTTAGTAATTATAGTCACCGACGCCAAGAAGTCTTACAACGGGTCAATAAAGGCGAACTATCAGTTACAGACCCTTCATTGCGTGAGCTAGATCCGCAAGCCTACGCAGGACGCCAGGAACTAACAGAACGCTACAGGGGGTTTGGCAACCTGTGGGGTGAATTAGACACAAAGCGTGATCTTATTGCTTCAGGACTTGATGCTGATGTTTACGCCTATAATCACGGCGGGGAAGATTACGTTGTACGTGTTGTGAAGAAAGAAGTTCTAGCAGCTAATCCAGCCAAAACTGACGATTATGTAACTGCTTTATTGCACGGTCGGGGTATTAAGGGGCTTGAGCAAGTTGTAGCAGGTTCATACCAGGACGGTGTTGTAGTTTCAGAGAGAGCACCAGGTAATAGCTTGAAAGATTTACTTAACTCCAAGCCGGAAGTAATAGACAATATACCAGACGCACATTTGACACAATTATTGACACTATTTGAGCAAATGCAAGAGAGAGGTTTGGTTGCAGATGTAAATCACGGAAACCTTATCTACGATGAAAAACAAGGCTTTACACTTGTTGACTATATGTATTGCCCGCCTGAATACTGGGGTGTTCGTGGTCAAAGCTTGGATATAAAAATAAAGGCACTGCAAGAAATGGCTGATCGTCATTTCCCTGGGCTAGCAAAACGACTCACGCAACTTGAGAGCGTAAAGCAGTAAGTTAAAAAATCACTATGCTATTAGGCAAATTAAGCAAACTAGAGTCGCGGCGTTACTCTAGTAATGAACAGTATAGATTTCTCGTACATACTGTCCTAGATGATCCAGAAGGTGCGTTTAACTACTTGTCAGGCAGTCAACCAAGTGGCTTTAGGCTGGAGTCCGGTAAGCCATTGAACTGCTCATTAATTGATCAGGTCCATACTGCAACATTTGAAGGTGCGGCAGGCTTTATAATTCAGCCCACCGAAAAAATTGCTGACATCATAGGCGTATGGTCTAGCGATGTAGCTATAGATATGCAGACAAAAAACAGGGTGACTATGACGGGCGATGCACTTCTATCAGCCACAAACCAAGGTGAATATAATCAGATCCATCTAAAAGCCGGTAAAATTGTAGGTATATTTATTCGTGTTATCGCCGATACAGGAGAAGAACTTGGCTTCCCAAATACAAACAAATCACTAAGGAAGCTGGCAGCTCAGCAAGATCTTCCAGTTGTTGAAATAGCGGTAAGTCCACGCCGGATCATAGAAGCTGAGCCATTTATACAATCCCTAGACTCGGGGAACAGCAGGCTTTATCAGATTATTTTGCCCCACAATGGTTATGAATACAAAATTGATGTTGTGAAAAAATTTAAGGGGCAGGATATTTCTTTCGTGGATGCTAAAGGTTTTGCTATGCGAGTGGCTAAAATTGACTGCTACGATGTTTGGGACAGAAATCTGACTACCGATGACTTCACTTTTATATTGAAGCACTTGGCTTTAATCCACCCCGCCAACCCAGAAATTGCGCAGTATGTTGAACGGCAGATAACTAAACTATTAAACAGAGGGGATGCTGCTTAATGGCTACCAAGATTATTAAGCCTCGCAAAAGACAGGCGTTTATAAGTCTTGCTCTAATGGTTCTATGTGCCGCGCTGCTTATAATTTGGAAGTCTGACGAGTCATTTAATCTTTCTTCAGTACCATTATTGGGTTTGGTTTGGATGAGTTTGCCATTTGTACTTATTACCCTTGTGTTTGTTGAATACTATTCGGGCTATCTTAAGCTAGAAAATGGAATGCTGACTAGAAAATCAGTGTTCGGTACTCGCTCAGTTAAGGTTAGCGATATTCGAGAGGTCAGTGTCAGCCGTTCAGGTACGCTCCCAACTTCTGGTCTAGGCGCGGGGGTTATTGGATTGGGCAATGCTCAAGATGGTATTGTAGGGATCAAAACCTCAGCTTATAAAAAAGAAGAACTCACCCCACTAATTAAGCAGATACATATCGAACTAAAATCTGTTAACCCAAAGAGGGCAGCAGACTTACAAAAGATTTTACTAGCCTCATCTAAGAATAATCAATAAAGCAAATTCGACGCTTTGATTGGATCATTCAAAGTATTAACGAGCCATAATCTACTCACCATACCGGTTTTCGACTCAGGCAAGTAGTCGCATTCGTACTACCTAAAACTAAACTGCTTTAGCTTACTTGACAATGAACTTTGACTAATTGCAAACACCTATGGTATCTTAAGACGAGTTTATTTTGTCTTTTCACGGAGAAAACGGCAAAGGTGGGAGAAAGATGATTAGTAAA
>CAZTWB010000046.1:0-4218 GCA_964617035.1 uncultured Candidatus Saccharibacteria bacterium | reverse complement strand
CCACAAGGTACCCCAACAAATCCACCCTTAATAAACACAACCCTCGGCTTATATTTACTTATCAACATATATGCCTGAAGTATGCCTACAACTGTCCTAAATGCGTCACGAATATTCAAGAATAATGTATTAAAATCTAGAAGCCTCTCAGCCATAGACTGATTTGGGTAACGACGGAATTTGCCAGCATTAATCTTAAATACTTGGTCTATCTCCGAAGCAGATTCTAATAAATGCGCAAAGTTTGTGCTTTTGTCTACTACTGCAATGATATGCGTTTTTGAGTCTCTGGATTTAAGCTCTTGAGCGACGGCTAACAGGGGCAGGATGTGACCTCCTGTTCCCCCACCGACCAGCATTATGGTCATGTATATCTCCTCTTTTTTTACTAGCTCGATAGTTCGTATAATGCGATATATTAAAAACCAGTCCCAGGCCGGCAGTCACAAAAATTAAACTACTGCCTCCGTAACTTATAAATGGCAAGGTTATGCCTTTTAACGGAAGTAAGCCAACCATGGCACCTACATTAATCATTGTCTGAAAACTAAACCAAACCAAAACCCCGACTGCAATTAATCTAGTAAAGTCATCCGGTGATTTTTCGGCAATCTTGGCAATTCTTGCAAAAAGCGCCGTAAATAGCGCCAATAAACTAACCGTTCCAATAAAACCAAATTTTTCCGCTAATATTGCAAAGATAGAGTCGTTGGCTGCCTCTGGCAAATAGCCATAAGCCTGTACGCTTCGTGCTAAGCCCAAACCAAAAATACCACCAGAACCAACTGCAATTAAAGCTTGACAAGTTTGATATCCTGATCCCTGACAATCTGCTGATGGATTCAAGTAGGTTTTAACACGCTCCCGTCGATAAGGAGTAGCTCCAATCACGATAAAAGCACCGATCATAATAATTACACCAACGAGCAAAATTCGCTTCATCGGTAAACCGGCCACAAACGCCATTGATCCGGTCATGGCAACCATAACAGCTGTTGACCCTAGGTCACTTTGAAGAACTGCGACCACAAATCCCACAAGCATTAATGCGATAATTAATGGTCTGAATGTGCTTTTAAAGTCATCGATAGTACCCTGCTTAATTCTGTCCGCAAAAAAGAATGCTAACCATATTAATAACGTAAATTTTATCAGTTCAGCTGGCTGGAATGATAACCCTCCTATCTGGATCCAACGATACGCACCATTAACCTGATCTCCGAACAGCCGAACAATAATTGCCGAAAGTACAGAAGCAATGATAAGTGGTTTTTCTAAGCGTCTCCATGAATTAAGCGGGAACTTCCCGACGAAAAAAAATACACCAATACTCAAGAAAACAGCCAATAATTGACGATTAATAAAGTAATTATTTGGAACATGTTTCTGAGCTGCTAAAGCAGGACTAATTGCAAAAAGCACTATTAACCCAACTACAACTAAACAAATCGCTAGCAACGGTAATATGTAGTCTGGGCGATGACGACGTTGAATTGTCTGATCAAATGAGGCCGAGGCAAAAGAACGTCTGCCTGGAACATACATTAAAAATATCCTCCAACGGCGAATATTATTAACCCGATAACTGCTACTACTTGTCCCAAAATCCAAAAACGCATGGTTACCTTTGTCTCTGGCCAACCACTCGCCTCGAAGTGATGATGAAGTGGCGACACTTTAAAAATCTTTTTTCCATTCCTTAATTTTTTGGAAGCAATCTGTAGTATTACAGATCCTGTCTCGACAACGAATATTAAGCCAATGATTGGTAGTAGCGTAACCGTATCAGTAAGCATAGCAACTACACCCAATGCAGTACCTAAAGCAAACGAACCAACATCACCCATAAAGAATCTCGCAGGAAAAATGTTGAACCAAGTATATGACAATAAACAGCCGACAACGGTCATACAAAATCCAGCTAAACCATATCGTCCTTCTAAGAAGGATATAATTGCATACACCCCAAAAGCGATTGTTGTTAAGCCTCCGGCTAGTCCATCTAGACCGTCTGTGATATTTACGGCATTAGCCGTTGCAACAACAACAAAGATAAATAGTGGAATTATCAACCAACCTAATGTCCACTCACCAACAAAAGGTATATGTATCGAGTTAACATCTAGCTTAAAAAAGAAGAACCAGCCTCCAATACTGGCCACCATCATTGTCAACAATAGCTTAATCTTAGATGGTAATCCAGCGACACCCGCCCCACTACCTCTGACGTTAATAATATCGTCTAGCAATCCAATGATCCCTGCTCCCGCGAATGCTGCCAACGGCAACCAGGTTTCGCTACGCTCTAAATTTAATAGAATAGTTACGATTGTTACCGCAAGCACAAAAACAATACCAGCCATTGTCGGAATGTGGCGCTCGTGTTTTTTGGCGTGAAGCTTCGAGAACATTTTGGCCTTCTCGCCAGTTACTGTGGTGTTCCTTGGCTTTTTCCACCATTCCCATTTATACGCCATATTTGTATATATAGGGGTCAATAACATGCTAAGAATAAACCCGATAAATCCTAGCCCAAGAATCCTGATAACTGTACTTGTATTTACTGTGATGTCTATTGTTGGCGCCATAACCTTATATGTAGTATACCTTAATTACTCTTTGGTAACACGTTAAAGTTATCTATCAGCATATTCGCAGTTGCGCTAAATATCGGGCCAGCGCCCTTTGATCCAGCATAGCCTGGAACTTTTGGTTCATTAACCCTTACAACTATCACATACTCAGGCTTATCTCCTCCTACAAAACCAGTAAAACTTCCGTGATAACGATCATCATAATAACCTCCGTCAGGCTTTGCAATCTGGGCTGTACCAGTCTTGCCTCCCACCATATATTTTGGCCTTAGATTAAACCCGTAAACATGGTGATTCGTATTGATTAAATTTACCATATTATCCCGAACCGTGTCGCTTGCAACCTGAGTAACCACATTTTTCTCTACAACTTCGGGCTGAACCTTCTGAGATTTACCATCAGCGTCAATCATTTCACCAACCAATCGCGGTCGATAATATGTACCTCCGTTTAGAACGCTCGATAATGCTGCACCCATTTGAATTGGCGTAGCCATCATGCCCTGACCAAATGATGTATTGGCATATCTAATATCTAATCCATAGCCATCATTTGGATCTGGAATTAAACCAGAAGATTCATAGCCTTGCTCAATGCCAGTTTTTTGTGAAAATCTATATTTATTTACCATATAATCATGCCAGGTTGTCCGTGCCTTCTCATTAATTGACCCTCCCCCCATTTGCATCAATAGCCAGGTTGCTCCTGTATTTAGGGATAAGCGCAAGATATCCGCTAAAGTCCTCTGTCCAGATCCACCTGACTCTTCGACGTTAGTAATTGTCTCTCCATCAACTTTCATTGAATTTGAGTCGTAGTAAGTCGAATCTGGCCTTACGGCGCCCTCCGTAAGAGCCGCAGCCATAGTGAGCGGCTTCATAACTGAACCGACTTCGTATGCATCACTAACATTCGTATTATTAAACACGTTTGCATCTTCCACATTGTAATATTCTCCCGGATTATACGTCGGATAATTTGCCATGGCTTTTATTGCCCCCGTATATGGATCCATAACATAAACACCGCCAGATTTGGACTTTGCATTCTCTAGTCCAGTTTTTAAGATATCCTCGAGTTGTTGTTGCATAGACATGTCAATGGTTAGAACGACTCTCTTGCCGTCTTCAGGATCTTGAACTACATTATCTTTATTAGCTACTAGGGGTACGCCACTAGCGTCAGTAATTGCCTTTAATTGACCAGGCTTACCTCTTAGTTGAGAATCCAAGGCTTGCTCTATGCCATACTTCCCTTCTCCATCATTATTCACAAAACCAAGTAGGCTTGCGGCCATTTCGCCTTGAGGATATGTTCTATACGACTGATCACGCACACCAATACCTTTGATGTCTAGCTTTTCAATCTTTTCTTTTTGGTCCTTGCTCAACTTTTTTGCCAGAATAACATATCTGGAATCAACATCCAGTTGCTTCTCAATATCTTGTGCGTGAGTCCCGATAATTTCCTGTAGCTTCAGAGCGGTTTCAGATTTATTTTTTACATATATTGGATCGGCAAAAACAGTATATTTGATTTCGTTCAATACGATTGGTACGGTTTCCTGGCCATTGCGAGCTTCGATTATTCCCCTTTTTGCAGGTATTTGATACTCCTTATATT
>CAZTWB010000045.1:4758-5053 GCA_964617035.1 uncultured Candidatus Saccharibacteria bacterium | reverse complement strand
GTATTAAGGCTAATGTAGTAGATAAAGCTAATACTAAGCTAATAGCTATTAATGATGCAGAAACAGAAGCAGGCTTTAGATAAGCCATAAACTTATTAATATCCTCAATTGTTTTGTTATCTTTATAACAACCAAACATAAAAACACTAAACTTCTGCATTAACGACTTCTATTCCTGTTCCTTCTTAAGTTACTACTATTTACAAGCATAAGAATAACATAAGATGTTAACCTTGTGCAATGGCGACAGATGGGTTCGTGTTGCTAAATGAACTTGCATAATATGGTAAAGTAT
>CAZTWB010000045.1:0-4748 GCA_964617035.1 uncultured Candidatus Saccharibacteria bacterium | reverse complement strand
TTAGTTCTTGACCGATGGTACTATTATATTATGTTATCGGTTTTTGAAAGATACCCACTTACTGATACTACCCCTTTTGATAGTGACCAAATAGAGGCTGATCTACTTGCAGATATTGAGTCAAGAAAGCGCGCAATGCTCAACCAAATTGACTACTCAATAGTAAATGATGATCTTTTACCAACTAGGCTAGCTTGTATAGAGAATAATCTTAATCCCAAAATATCATTTGCTGTGCATTCAGCAGTATTGAGCCTACTAGATGATAGGGGTTTGATAGATGAGTATTATGATGAGCACAATGTTATTTATGCAAATGATAACGTATGGGAAATAAGAATCGAACGCGATATTCCGAACGCCAAATATAAAGAACAGTTTAGGTTCATCAGTTCAGATTTAAGTGATGATAACTACAATTCAGAACATCGGTTTACGTTTTGGCACCGAATATACCGATAGATGTAATCGAACAAAGTGGTGGGGGTGGTTGGAATTGAACCAACGACCAATCGGTTATGAGCCGACTGCTCTAACCACTGAGCTACACCCCCTTGAAATTTGTGTATCTCAGCAATGAGTAACAGAGTGGATTATATCAGAAATTACTTTCGTTATATAATGATTATGTATTTATGTTGCAAAAAATAAAAACTACCAGTACCCATTTTATTAAACGATTGAGTGATGTTCGCTTTTCTGGTCAGGTTATATTTGTGATTATTGTCTTGTTGGTGAGTTGGAGTACAGTAAAGGCTATTCAGTCTAACTACGATGTTCAAAAGCAAGTTGTTGCCAAACAAAAAGAAAATGAGATCCAAGAGTTAAAAAATAATAATCTCAAAATAAAGAACCAATACCTGGAAACCGATGAATACCTAGAGCTCGCTGCGCGAGAACAACTAGGCAAGGCAGGGCCTGGAGAAACAGTGGTAATTATTCCAAAAGATGTTGCAATGAAGCACACTGTCGAGAGCTCAATCCAATCAAGCGAACAAGAACAAAAAAATGTAGATGATTCAAAGCCAACATATCAAAAGAACCTTGAGTCATGGGGTAGATTCTTCTTTCACCACTAATACCTTAGAACACCATACGTAGAATGTTGTCACGAAGTATATAAACAATAATAATTCCAACGCAAAACGCAACAGAAAAACCAATAATTAAAGCATATAAAGTGCTAAACCTAGAGTCCCGATCACGCTTATTCATGTATTTATCATACAACAATAACAAAAAAGACCCATAAATTGGGTCACTTTTGTTGGTTGCGGGACCAGGACTCGAACCTGGGGCCTCGTGGTTATGAGCCACGCGAGCTGCCGCTGCTCCATCCCGCGATATTTATAGGCAAACTACCTTGAAAATAACCAGGTAATACTTTAAAAACTGCCCTTATAACAGGAATAATAATACCAAACAGAGGTAGTTGTGTCAATACGTCATGTACTACCAATACCATTATATAAAGTCTATGATATGCAGGCAATACTGACGGACACGTCAAAAGTATGAATAAATACCAAAGTAATGATACGCATAAATTCTTTGTTGCAAAATAAATTAATAATCGTTACACTTATAAAGTCTTAACAGACAAACAAAAACCTCACAAATATAAAACTAAACCAGAAAGGCGTTGTCACCATGGCTACGCAAGTATTAGGTGGGCTAGCATACGAGCTAACGCCCACTGCAGATCAAGCTTTACTTGATTTCGATGAGTTATTCGAAGATTAAGATAGAGCTATTGTCGCCTAGTATTACTGGGCGACAATTTTATTGCTGGGCTCTAATAGGTACAATGCCAGTTGGTCTTTTGTGGTTAGAGTGACCTTTATATGTATACTCTACAGTTTTTCCTAGCACGAATGGCGCTAATCCATTATCAGTGGAGGTTGGTTGTTGATCTCTAAGGCTTTCCATAAGAATTCGTTGCTCGCTAACTGCTTCATCGCTAGTTTTGGCTATTAAAGATTCTTTAGCTTGTTTGCCTTCATCTGTTTTTGGTGTAGCATAAGCGATGTTTAGTTTTTTCGCGACAGTTTGCATAGATTGCGCAATTGTTTCAAGATCAAAAATTCCTGACAAACCAATTATCAGGGCAAGCTTATCAAAATTAGGAATGCCTAGCCTACCTGGCATCGAAAATTCTTTATATACGCGGTTCATAGCAATTAACGTTCCGTCTGGATCAACATCAAGCGATGCTTGGCTTGCCTTGCGGTAGAACTCATAATGATTCTGTTCGTCTCCTGCTACCGGGTTCATTATTTTTCTGCCGGTTGGTGGCAAAATCCAACCTTCTTTTTTGTGGGCTTCTTTAGTGAGGTGTTCTTGTAGTGTGAGATAAGAAAATGCAACTTGTAGATCATGTGGATCGATTTCTGTTCCGGTACGTAATTGTTGCACTCGGCCTTGGTGGTAAGTTGATTGAGGTATTGCGGATAGTTCTTTTTCGCCAATCATCCCAGACAACAACGCGTAATCACGCATTATTACACCGTGCGTATCTTCTTCGGCTGTCCACTCATTGGCAAAAGCCGATAAAGCTGGACTTTCATGAACTTTGCTATGGATACGGCTAGTGTAGTGGGGCAGATTGTCCTCGGTCAGTAAATTTACCAGAAACGAAGCACCTATAATAGCCCGTATATCAATGCCGTATTTTTCTGCAAAAACAGATACGTGTGCATTGTAATCTTCACGAAGAACCACGCCATATTCTAAGGGGTCAGATCCAGTATTTGCGGATCTAGCTAATTGTTCCATTGGCGAAAACGGACGCTTATCTGGCAGTCCGTCTTGCTTGTTAGCAATGGATTGCATATGCTCATCATAAGCTTGTTCTAGGCTTGGTTCTATCTCACGAAGTAGGTTGCTATCTTTCATAGTGTAAGTATAGCGCAATAAGGCTCTCAATATTATGTTAACAGCGAGTATATATATAAATGTGCGAAATATCACAGATTCATAGTCAAAATTATCTAGATATGCTACAATCTCATCTGTTAGTTTGTCGGTGTAGCTCAGTTGGTTAGAGCGCAGGACTCATAAGCCTGAGGTCGTAGGTTCGATCCCCACCACCGACACCAATTAAATTTGAAAAATATATAGTTATGGTGTAGAATAAAATTCTAGTATGAAGATGCTAGACAATAATTTAGAACATGAACCCGGGCAGGGTTCTTTTTTTATTCGTGAGCTGGACGAGGAAGTTAGTCGTCAAAATGATCAACATTTCGAATTAGTACAGTTTGCAGATACCGAAATATTAATCAGATCGATAAACGACACCGCAAGCTATTTATCGAACAAGCCCAACCCAATGCTTAAATCAATTGAAGAACTAAACTTAGATCAAAAGCTCGTGGAGCTTAAAGATGAAATTCTAAACGCTCAGGTTGTAGAGATGGCCTTTCCTAAAATTACAACTAGATACACTTCAAATTACGATTTATTGATTAGAGCATATTCTGTACCAAGCGAAAATATCGAAAGCCATACAACAATGCTTTACAAGGATAAAATAAAATCAGTAGTTGTTTTGCCGGGTCAAGAAAGCGAAAGTTCATTTGCTCCAAGGATTGTTTTGCAAGTAGAAACAGGGCTTGAGCCTACAGTCAATTGCATCAAAGATGGTGAAGTAATAGAGATGCCTGGTCAGCCAAGGTGGTATGATTTTTCGCTAGATAGAAGTCGGATTCGAACTTTTGACATACAACCTAAGTAATTATCCATTCCACAAGTTCTGCGTTTGAATATCTCTCTGGAAAGTCAAATGGCTTGTCTTTAAATAGATGATGCCTAAGAGCGCGTCCAGTGGCTCCATGGCTGACTACTAAAATTTTGCTATATGGCAGAGTATGTAGGTATGCGATGGCTTGCTTAGCGCGAGCCAAAAATACATCAAGTTTTTCGGCATCGGCAATTCCATAATAATCGGTATCTGGTGTATATGGTTGATTTTCCATGGCGCCAAAATTACGTTCAATAAACAATGGGTTTACTTCTATTTTATCGATTGGATACCCTATTTCTTTGGCGATTATCTTAGCAGTGTCGTAAGCACGTGAAAGAGGGGAAGATATTATGTGTTCAATACCAAGATTTTTTGATTTTCCTCCGGTTATTTTAGCCTGTAGTTTACCTTCTTTGGTTAGGGGTGTTTCTGTGACGCCAGCTACTCGTCCTTCTTTGTTCAGTTGACTTAAGCCGTGTCTAACAAAATATAAATGAGTCATTGTTATATAATATAACAAATGGAAGTTCAAATTAAGCCCGGAAGATATATTATTGCTGTTTCTGGTGGGGTTGATTCGGTGGTTTTATTGGATTTATTAGCCAAACAGCACAACCATGATTTGATTGTGGCGCATTTTGATCATGGTATTCGGAGTGATTCAGAACAAGATAGAAAGTTTGTTGAAGATTTAGCAAAAAAATATAATTTGGAGTTTGAGTTTACAGAAGGAAATTTAGGCGCAAAAGCCAGTGAAGAATTAGCACGTAATGCTCGATATTCATATCTACAAGCGGTCAAGAAAAAGCACAATGCTCAGGCTATTATTACAGCACATCACCAAGATGATGTACTAGAAACAGTCATTATTAATCTGTTACGAGGCACCGGCAGAAAAGGTATGAGTTCACTACAGAGCGGTAGCGAGATTATCAGACCATTAATATCTATTCCAAAAACAAAAATTTTAGAATATGCGAAAATTAGCAATCTAAAATGGCGA
>CAZTWB010000044.1:0-5184 GCA_964617035.1 uncultured Candidatus Saccharibacteria bacterium | reverse complement strand
CGAACGCTTACACCACCATCTTCATGTAAGGTTATAAATACCTCTGTGGCAAAACCAGCAATTGCTTCGTCGACACAATTGTCGGCAATCTCTTTTATTAGATGGTGCAACCCATCCTTACCTGTCCCCCCAATATACATTCCTGGACGCTTACGAACCGGCTCAAGGCCCTCTAGTACCTGAATAGCTTCTGAATCATATTGTTTTTGTTTACTCACCTTAAACAACCCTTTGCACTAAAATATACATCTATAAATCATCCCTCATATTTTTGATACTCTATATTGTATCTGAAAATGTAGCGTTAGACAAATAATAACCTTGTAAGCATTAGTACTTATGTGATTAAATAAGTATGGTTATTAAATAAGTAAAATAAAATGTTCAAAAAACTCCTTTCAAACTTACCGTTTAATCCAAGCCTAATCACAGAACTATCCTTTTATGCAAAAAGATTAAATAGAGAATCCAGTATACGTAGGATTGGATTTGTATTTGTCGCATTGACGCTAGTAGTTCAGGTTTTTGCTGTCATATCCCCCGCAGAAGCAAGTAATCAGTGTAGTAGTAATGATATTATACGGTGTGGATTTAAATCAAAATCTGAGGCAGTACAAAGGTGTAACAATAACACTCAAGGATTTCGAACAATCGTTGAACACTATGGAATAAATTGCACTACTCTGGCAAACTCTGGGGTTCAAACTATAAATTCTCGCGCCTATAATAATCAGCTTTATTCAATGGGTCGCAACCCTTATCAAAAATCCGGAGAATACCCAGTCAACATACACGGAGCCGGAACATTTTATTTAAGACCACTATCGAGTTGGGGCAATACATCATATAAGATGCTCGTGACGAAAACCCCGGATGGTATGCCATTCATGGTTATGTATGATTGTGGAAATATTGTCATACAAAATGGCTATAAACCACCCGCACCTAAGCCTGAACCTCCAGCTGTATTAAAAGTTGCTAAGGTAAATGAACCTACTGGTAGCGTAAAGCCTGGTGATACAATTAAGTACACAATTGCCTTCTCTAACACTGGAGGCACAGCAGCATTCTTCTCGGTAAACGACAGATTAGATCCTGAGCTAGAATATGTTAGCTCACAATATAATGGATGGATATTTACCAATAACGGCCAAACTCTTAAATGGTCAAATAATACGCCTCCATTCTATACTTTCGTAAATCCCGATGTATTTGGTACACCTGGATTCATAACAATCACCGCCAAAGTAAGAGAAGGCACTCCATCGGGTAAAAGTGTATGTAACACAGCCTGGCTAGAAGATGTGGATATTCCAACCAAACAAGTCAGAAAAACAAACGAATCAACAGTATGTAATAAAGTAATTGTAGATTGCCCGCCAAACACGATAGCTCAACCCAATGGTGACTGTAAAACCCCTCCCCCTGTTAGAACAGAAGACAAAAAACCAATACTAGCAATTGAAAAGAAAGCCAAAAACATAACAAATAACATTGATGACGCAAACGGTACAACCGCTTCTGCTGGTGATACTATCGAATACTCACTAACGACTAAAAATTATGGTGATGGCGAGTCAAAAGATACTATTCTTAAACAAGAAGAATTAGCTGATGTGTTAGAATACGCAGATCTAGACTTTAACTCGCTTGACGGTGCTGTTTTTGATCAGGATACACAAACCTTAGCATGGAATAAACCTATATCTATTAAGCCAGACCAATCAGTTACTAAGACTTTTAGGGTGAAAATAAAAAACCCTATACCGCAAACCCCTACACCATCAGGAAATCCAGGATCATTTGACTTATTGCTTACTAACGTCTACGGAAACACCATACAGATCAAACTCCCGGGTGGTGTACCAAAACAGACCGAAAAAGTCGTTACCCAAACACTGCCTAATACTGGACCAGGCGAAGCGCTAATTATTGGCGGGATGTTAACTACTTTCGTAGGTTACTTTTTCGCCCGAACACGTCTTATGGCTAAGGAATTAGAATTAGTAAAACAAGAATACTCTTCAGGAGGCCAGTAGTATACTTATGAGCGAAAAATTACATAACCAATCACAAGAACATATTAAGTCTCACGAGACTCATAGCTATGACCATGAAAAAAAACACCTAAAAGATTTGCACGAAAAAGCAAAGAACGCTCATGAAATATCTCAAGATTCTATTGACGCCATAAAAGACAGTATCGATAGAACAGCCTTGAAAAGTGAAGACTACCAGTTAGCAGAAAAGGAAACAAAACAACCACACTCAGTAACAATAACTAAACATATTAAGCATGATGCCTATAAAAAAGTTCTTAGAAAAACCCAAAAACAACTAAGTACTACTGACAGGACTTTCAGTAAAATTATTCATCGTCCAACTATTGAAAAAGCTAGTGATATCGGTTCAAAAACCATAGCAAGACCTAGTGGCATATTATTTGGAGGAATTGGAGCATTTATTGGCAGTTTAGTTGTCTTCATTATCAGTAAACGAAGTGGATTCACCTACAACTATTTACTTTTTGTGCTGATTTTTATCTGCGGATACATGATGGGTTTATTGATAGAATTGGCCTACAGATTGCTAACTATCAAAAAGAATAATTAACCCTACTTCTTTGAGATATTGCCATCCTTATCAATAGTTATCTCGTCATTTCCTAGTTTACTTAAGTCAATCTCGCCCGTTCCCCTGTTGGCATTTTTCTCATCATTTTCGCCTTGAGTATTTGAGATGCCCGGATTTGTTGTCAATCTAGATTTATCCTCAATACCTACTTCATCTTTTCTTGGTTGGATAGGCGTAAAGACCTGGCCTGCCCTAATTGGTGGTTTGGATGATAATGAATCTTGTTGAGGTTGAGGTTGAGGTTGAGGTTGAGGTTGAGGTTGAGGTTGAGGTTGAGGTGCGGCCTTCTTCTTGGCCAACCATTCATCAAGGAATGACTTCGGTTGTACTGCTTTAGAAGCTGTGGCTTGCTGAGGTGATGCCATCTGATTATTCGAACCAAATTGACCACCTACCCCAGATGCTGGCCTTGATCTAGGTATGCTAGATGACGATCCGAACGCTGCTTTGGTAGGCTCCTTGGTGGATAATCGCGCAAAAATCTCCTCTTCTACCTTTGCTTTTGGACGCCCGTATTTAGCTGCTGACAACTGCTTCAGGGCGCTTGATAGCTTTTCATTAGGTTTTCCTAATGTTGGCAGTGTAGCCATACTAAATGGCTGTGTAGGTACTCCACTGATCAATGTTCTAACAATCGTATTGAAGTTTGGGACGCGTAGCAAATCATCACCATCAAATAATGGCTGAAAGTATCTAGACAGCGTATCTACGTCATTCTGACCAATCCTAAACGAAACAATTGTACCAATATTACCAAAAACTGCTTCTCGAATCTCATCTGTTAATTGTGTCGTAAACTGGTTGGCAACAACCAAATTAAGGTGATACTTTCGCGCTTCTGACATAATTGTAGCAAATGAGTCTGTTGAGAAGTTCTGAAACTCATCTACATATAAACAAAAATCTTGTCGTTGATCTTCAAGAATATTGGCTCTACTCATAGCCGCTGCCTGGAATTTCATAACAAAAATCATACCTAATAATCGAGAGTTCAACTCTCCAGTCTTACCTTTACTGAGATTAACTAATAGGATCTTTTTGTTGTCCATAATATCTCGTAGATCAAACGAACTTTTAGTCTGACCAATGATATTACGCATCATTTCATTACTTAAGAACGCACCGAACTTGCTGACAACCCAAGCGATAACTTCACCTGAGTCATTTGATCTTTGCGAATTTGGCCATTCTTTCGTCCAAAAATCGATAACATTTTGGTCTTCAACATACTGAAGCTTCTCCTTCATGAATGGAGGGTCAATTAACAATTTAGGAATATCTACAAAAGTACCTCCTTTAGGGTCAGACATAAGTAGTAGTGCCGCATTGGTATATATCCTCTCAAAGCGTGGTCCAACTATACCTTGTCGTTGTGGGTCATACAGCTTATACAGCATATTCAATGTCTCTTGAACTAAGAAATCCTTCTGTTCAGGAGTATAGAACTCAAAAAGATTTAGACCCATAGGGTACTCCATATCTGATGGGCAAAAATACATGATGTCTTCGGTTCTCTCCTTTGGAACCATTGACAGTAACTTCTCTGCTGTGTCGCCATGAGGATCAACAAAAGCAAAGCCATCACCATTTAACATGTCTTGTAATGCTAAGTTTTCGAGAAATGTTGATTTACCAGTACCGGTTTGTCCGACAACATACATATGTCTTTGTCGGTCACTCAAACTTAACCTAATCGGCTTTTTGGCACCCCTAAATAAGTTGTACCCTAATAGCAGTCCATCATTAGGAATATTTCTTGGTGCATCAACTTGTTTCGATGCCTGTCTCTCTAGTTGAGATGTTGGAATGTTTTTTTGATCTGGGAAATGAAAGATACCGGCAAGCTCTACTGAGTTTAAAATATTCTTAGTCATAGATGGAGGAAAAAATCTCAGTATGTACGATGTTACGAAGCTGTCGATATCTTTTGCTTGCGTAAATTTAAATCCATTCCTGCCTGGTGCATCATACAATGAGAATGATGCTACAACATGGTTCAAGATTGTTTGTGACTTCTGCGATACATTAGATGATGCTACGATACGAATAAGAGTTTCGTATCCAGGATGCCTGGTCTTATCATCAATCGCATCAAGCACTGACTGCTCCATGTTTGATAGATCAGGTTTGTCAGACCCACTGTCTTTGTTGCCCTTATCCTCTGGTGGCTTCCATAGGGCAACAAATATTTGCTTAATCCACCAAAAAGCTTCTTCTTTTGGTTTGTTGCCTCCTTTACCCTTTCTTTTTGAGCTAGCAATTTCAGATGCTTGTTTACGCCAATTTGGGTTTGCTGGCCTCATTAATATCTGTATTCCTACGCCATCCTCGTTATCCAATTCAGCTAAAGCATTTAGTAATGACTGAATGGGGTCTCTTTTTATATCTTGATAGGTTGCTATCGGATAAGCAAATGATTCTTTGAGGGTTAATTCACCTCCAGTTGTGGCTGCAATTTTTCCAACCGGGCTAAATATATTATGTTCCTCAACCTCTTCTAATCGCGCTGTAGGATATGAGCTAATCACAGCCTGTTTAACTACATCAACT
>CAZTWB010000043.1:0-5329 GCA_964617035.1 uncultured Candidatus Saccharibacteria bacterium | reverse complement strand
ACCAAGGTTATGCTAAGATTATCAGCTTAGCTCCGGAGGTACTTTAATATGAATATTGTTAGTAAAATTAGACTTGTTAAGGGTGATACAGTTATTGTTTTGAGTGGGAAAGACAAAGGAAAAACCGGAAAGGTTGTTTCTACTCATCCAACATTAAATGCGGTTACCGTAGAAGGTATTAATGTAAATAAAAAACATCTAAAGCCAAACAAGCAACACCCACAGGGTGGAATCATTGATATTACAAAACCTATTCTTGTATCTAAGGTAGCAATACTGGAGCCGACAACCAAAAAACCTAGTCGGATTGGTTATGTCTTTGATAAAGACGGGAACCGTAAACGTATATATAAATCAACAAACAAGGAGATTAAGTAATGGCAACATCTACTATGATTCCCAAACTAAAGAGTCAATATGATGACAAGTTTGTTGAGGAGCTAAAAAAAGAGCTAAAGCTAAGCAATGTTAGCCAAGTCCCAAAGCTAGAGAAGATTGTTGTGAATGTTGGGCTAGGTCGTGCTAAAGATGATAAGAGGCTCATGGAAGTAGCTACTACAACACTTAGAAAGATCACAGGACAAGAGCCAATTCAAACAACTGCCAAATTATCGATTGCTAGCTTTAAATTGCGTGAAGGCAATAAAATTGGCCTCAAGGTTACACTGCGAGGGGATAAAATGTATGAATTCCTTGATCGATTAATCAATATTGTACTTCCTAGATTGCGTGACTTTCATGGTGTTAGCAATAAGGCTTTTGACAAGCAAGGCAACTACAGTATTGGGCTGACAGATCAAACAGTATTCCCGGAAATTAGTTTTGAAGATTCACCGATTACACATGGATTGCAGGTTGTATGTGTAATTAAGTCTGAAAAAGCAGAAGATTCTAAGGCGTTGTTAGTAAAGTTTGGAATGCCTTTTGAAAAGTCAAATAAGGAGACTAAATAATGGCAAAGAAATCAATCGTTGCACGTGATAAAAAACGACAAGAAATGATCAAAAAGTATGCTTCAAAACGTGAAGCCTTGAAGGCAAGTGGAGATTTTGATGCCCTACATAAGTTACCACGAAATTCATCACCTACTCGTTGGAAGAACCGCTGTTCGGAGACTGGTCGACCCCGAAGCTACATGCGAACATTTGGATTGAGTAGAATTTCATTCAGAGAACACGCATCAAAAGGTGAGATTCCTGGTGTAACAAAGGCGAGTTGGTAAGGAGTAAATATGGTTTCAACAGACCCAATAGCAGATATGTTAACAAGAATTCGTAATGCAATTTTAGTTCGAAAAAACGAGGTAGAATTGCCGTACTCTAAAATTAAAGAATCTGTTGCGAAGCTTCTTGTTGATAATAACTTTATGAGTAGTGTTAAAGCAGACGGAGACGGAATAGATAAGAAATTAATCTTGAAAATTAATCCAGAAGGCACCAACGCAAATATTACTGAAATTCAACGTTTGAGTACTCCTGGTCGCCGACACTACGTAAATGTTAAGAATATTCCTGTGATCAAGAACGGTCGTGGAATTGTAATAATTTCAACTTCACAAGGATTAATGACGGGTCAGGATGCTAAGGCTAAACACCTTGGCGGAGAACTTGTCTGCAAGGTTTATTAATGAATCCAGCACTCTTTATATTGTTAGGTGGTTTGCTGTCTGCAATAGCATTGGGTGTATCAATATGGAATATAGGAAAGAATAAGAAAGGAAAGAAGTTATGAGTCGAATAGGAAAACGACCAATCAAGCTCCCAGCTGGTGTGACAATTACTGTCGATGACAATTTCATAACAGCCAAAGGGCCTAAAGGTGAATTGCAACAATTCACTATGCCCGGAATTACTGTTGCAGTTGATGGCGACACAGTAAACGTCACGCGAAAAGATGACGAAGCAATCCATCGTGCAAAGCATGGTTTGATGAGGTCGCTGGTTAATAATATGGTTATTGGAGTAACCGACGGGTTCAGTAAAAAGCTAGAGCTTCATGGTGTGGGTTTTAGAGTAGCGTTGGCTGGTAATCAGCTAAAAATGAACTTGGGCTTTTCTCACGAAGTAATATATACACTACCAGAAGGTATTTCTGCAAAAGTCGAGCAGAATACCATTACAATTTCAGGTATTTCTAAACAACAGGTTGGGCAAGTTTCAGCAGAAATCCGCGCACTAAAGAAACCAGAGCCATACAAAGGTAAAGGTATCCGTTATGAGGGTGAACATATCATCCGTAAGAGTGGAAAGTCAGGAAAGGATAAGTAGTATGAATCGTCTAGCAAAAACATCTCAGAATTTAGTGCGACGCAAGAATCGTATCCGACACAACATAAGTGGTACTGCTGATCGACCAAGGCTAACTGTATTTATTAGCAATCAACATGTCAGTGCCCAGGTTATTGACGATACTACACACAATACGCTGGTTTATGTTACAACAGTAGGCAGTAAATCTGCCAAAGGAAATTTAACATCTAAAGCAGAATTTGTTGGATCAGAAATAGCCAAGAAATGTAAGTCAAAGAAAATTAATAAAGTCGTGTTCGATAGAAACGGACGACTGTATCATGGTCGAATTAAGGCATTAGCCGAAAAAGCCCGAGAAGGCGGATTGGAGTTTTAATATGGCAGAACGTAATACAAGCACAAATCCAAGGCAAGTTCAGACCGAGCAAGACCCAAATCAATTAGACGAAAGAATGGTTCATATTGATCGCGTGGCTCGTGTAGTTAAGGGTGGTCGTCGATTTAGGTTTCGAGCATTAGTAATAGTGGGTGATCATAAGGGTAGAGTTGGTGCTGGAGTATCAAAAGGTCAAGATGTAACTACGGCAGTATCTAAGGCTACAGATGTCGCCAAAAAGAACATGGTTAAAATTTCACTGTATAAAGATACTATTCCACATGAGACAGAGGCTAAAGTATCCGGAGCTAAGATTTTATTGAAGCCAGCCAGCCCTGGTACTGGTTTGATTGCTGGGGGAGTTGTCCGAACCGTACTCGAGGTAGCCGGAATTGGAAACGCTTTATCTAAATCGCTAGGTTCTTCAAACAAAATCAATATCGCTTATGCTACTATTGATGCTCTAAAGAATATGGAACCTGCCAGTAAGTGGGTCACCAAGAAAGATTCTGTAGCAAAGAAATCTACGGCAAAGACAACAACTAAGTCAAAGTCGGAGGATAAATAAGATGAAGTTTAATCAGTTGCAAACATCGAAATCAAAATCAATCACTCGTGTAGGGCGTGGTATTTCTGCTGGTAAAGGAAAGACAGCGGGGCGTGGCACCAAAGGCCAAAATTCTCGAACAGGTGGTGGAGTGCGACCAGGATTTGAGGGTGGCCAAAATCCATTAGCTCAAAGATTGCCAAAGCTTCCAGGGTTTAAGTCCAAAACACCAAAGGCCGAGAACGTATATACTGGACAACTAGATAGTTTAGGAACTAACATAGATAACTTTAAACTTGCACAAGCAGGTATTGTCACTAATCCATATACTAGAGTTAAGTTGATATTAAAAGGTGAGGTTACAAAAAAAGCGACCATTAAAGTACAATTTGCAAGCAAAGCTGCAGTTAAGGCGGTTGAAAAAGCTGGCGGTAAGGTAGAGATTATTGAGCGCCAAAAAAGGCAGAAGCAAGAAAAAACAACAAAATAAGTTTTTATTCTGACAATATAAAGATACAATAAAGATTAATGAGAGGGAATAGTCGTTAATGAACTGGAAAATCATCCTTAAATCGTTCACAAACAATGATATGCGAAAAAAGATATTTGCTGTTATTGGAATGATTGTTATTTTTAGGATTCTTGCACATATACCTATTCCAATCGCTAATGGTGAAACTTTACAGCAAATTCTTGAAACACTCTTCAATTCCACTCAATCTTCACAGTTGTTGGGATTTATGGATGTTCTTTCGGGCGGGGCATTAGCTAATTTTTCAATAATGCTCGTAGGATTGGGTCCGTTCATTAATGCCTCGATTATTATGCAGTTGCTAACAAAGGCAATCCCAAAGCTAGAGTCTCTCAATAAAGAAGGTGAATTTGGTCGTAAAAAAATAAATCAATATACAAGATTGTTGGCGTTGCCACTTGCTATCATTCAGTCAATAGGCTCAATATATTTGGTACGTCAAACAGCATCTAGTATCGGTGGCTTGGGTGATATTACGGCCAATGCTAGTTTTTCTCAATGGGTATTGATGGTTTCAGCGCTTACTGGAGGTGCAATGCTGTTGATGTGGCTAGGAGAGTTGATTACTGAACAAAATATCGGTAACGGTATTTCATTAATTATCACTATCGGTATTGTTAGCCAGCTTCCAACGACCGGTGTAAGTTTATTAAATAGTGTTGTTCAAGACGAAAAGAAATGGAACGTTTTCGGCAAGCAACTTCCAATTGATAAGAAGGCTTTTTGGCTTAGTCTTCTAATAATCTCAATAATCGTTATTACTACGATACTAGTCGTTAAACTAAATGAGGCTGCCAGAAACCTGACGGTTAACTATGCCAAACGTGTACAAGGGAACAGAATTTATGGAGGAGTTACAACTATACTTCCGGTTAAGCTAATAACAGCAGGCGTTATTCCAATAATCTTTGCCGTGGCATTCTTAAGCGTACCAAGCTTTTTAGGGCAAATCTTTTCAAATTCATCAAGTGATCGTCTAAATCAGATAGGAGCACACCTAGTTCAGCTATTTCAACCACCAAGTCCTCAGACGTTTGCTGCGGGCGGCTGGCAGCCTTATGTCTACCCCATAGTGTATTTCTTGTTAGTGTTTATTTTTACATTCTTTTATACATCGATTGCATTTAACTCTAAAGAAATAGCCGAGAATCTTCAGCAACAGGGTGGCTTTATTGAGGGCGTAAGATCTGGAAATCAGACAGAGAAATACCTAAATAAGGTGGTGAATAGATTAACATTATTCGGAGCTATCTCACTCGGACTCTTGGCGGTTATGCCGATAGTCGCTCAGGCATTCTTAGGTGCTAATGTTTCATTAGGCGGAACCAGCTTGTTGATTTTGGTTGCTGTATCGTTAGAAACACTGCGAATGCTCGAATCACAAGCCTTGATGTTAACATATGACCAGTACGATCAGCCTGATTATTTGTACAAATCATCAGAAACTTTATCTAAGAAGCAAAATAGATTGAAGGTCATATCCAAGCTTGCATTATCAAAAAGTAAGAAGAAATCTAAATAAGTAACGACTTATAAGGTTAAAGAAGTAGGATTAGCTAATTTTTAATTTCCCCCTTCCATTCCCTAACCATAACCAGTACAATATTGCTTAGTACATTAAGTAG
>CAZTWB010000042.1:0-5802 GCA_964617035.1 uncultured Candidatus Saccharibacteria bacterium | reverse complement strand
AGGTGGGTAATCTTTTGAGTTTTACTAAAAAGACAATAAAAGACATAAAACTATCGGGTAAAACTATACTACTCCGGGCAGATTATAATGTTCCGCTATCTAAGGACGGCAAAATTACTGACGATTATAGGATTCAACAGTCGCTACCGACCATTAAGTACCTTATTGATAAAAAATGTAGGGTTGTAATATGTGCTCATTTAGGTCGTCCAGACGGACGAAGAGATCTTAAATATTCACTACAACCCGTAGCAAAAAGGCTCGAAAAATTACTTGGCAAAAAAGTTTACTTTACTCCAGTAACAGTTGGCGATGCTGCTAAAAAGACAGTCAACAAGCTTAATGATGGACAGGTGCTGTTACTCGAAAACCTTAGGTTTAATCCTGAAGAAGAAGAAAACGACAAGAAGTTTGCCAAAGAGCTGGCTAGCTTAGCTGATATTTTTGTTGAAGATGGTTTTGGTATCGTGCATCGCGCTCATGCATCAACAGAAGGAGTAACTAAATACCTGCCCAGTGTTGCTGGTTTGTTATTGGAAAAAGAGGTATCAACAATTAGAGATATTATCGACAATCCACGACATCCATTAATGGCGATTGTGGGTGGCGCGAAGATTTCCGACAAGATAGAAATTCTCAAAAAGTTCATAAAACTTGCCGACGTTTTAGTGATTGGTGGAGCAATGGCCAACACTTTTATGAAGGCTAAAGGGGTTGATATAGCCAATAGCTTATCTGATGCTGATGATATCCCGATAGCCAAAGAGGTTATTCGTTTAGCAGAACTCGAAACCAAAAAGCGAAAGTTTATTTTCTATATTCCTCAAGATAGTGTTGTTGTAAGTAAGGTGGATAAATTTGCTAAAACAAGAATTGTGGATTGGGATGCTCACTTGATTGCAACAATAGAAAATTATCCAAAACGACCTCCACGTTCTGCTTTTCAACTAAATAAGGAAGATATCATTGTAGATATAGGTCCATTCTCTGGGGCGTTTATAGCTGGTTGTATGCAACTAGTAAATACCGTAGTTTGGAATGGCACCATGGGCATCACCGAAACTCCCAGTGTTGATGGGCCGGTTGGACCTTTTGCACATGGAACAGAGTTGATAATTGAGGCTTTAGTTGGAGAATTTGGGCACCGCCCTTACAGTTTGATTGGGGGTGGCGATACAGCTGGATATATACAAGAGCGTGGAATGGTGAAGTACTTTAATCATGTTTCGACGGGTGGTGGAGCAAGTCTGGATTTGCTTGCCGGCAAAAAGTTGCCAGGAGTCGAGGCTCTGAAAGATAAGTGAGGTACAATAAACCTATGTCGCGACGTAAATTAATTGTTGGAAACTGGAAGATGCACCTTAATACTGCTCAAGCTAGCTTGTTGGCACATAGGTTACACGAGAGGATAAGAATATATCGCAACCTAGAGGTAGTATTGGCGCCTAATATATTGGTGCTTCAACCGCTGAGTTTACAAATTGATCGACGCAAGTTTAGGTTATGTGCTCAAAACGCCTATTACAAGGACGAAGGAGCGTACACAGGTGAGGTTTCATTTACAATGTTACGTGATCTTGTTCACTATGCGATTATTGGGCATTCTGAAAGACGACAATACTTTAACGAATCTGATGCTACTGTGCGTGATAAAGTATCGGCATGTGTTAGGAATGAGATTACGCCGATACTTTGTGTTGGAGAAACAAAAACTCAGCGACGAGCAGGTGAAACACAAAGAGTGCTTCATGACCAGGTCGCAACTGCAGTAAGTGGCTTAACTGCTCACGAGGTAGGCGATATGGTTATTGCATACGAACCAATTTGGGCAATTAGCACTTTTGGGGGTGAGCTTGCTAAACCAACTCAAGTAAAAGAGGCGATGGACGGCATTCGTAACCAAATAAATAATCTGTACGGAAAACGAGCCTCGCAGAATGTCAGGGTGTTGTATGGCGGTAGTGTTGATGATCAAATAGCACGTGGATATTTAGAGATTGCTGGGTGTGATGGTGTTCTTGTTGGCGGAGCAAGCATAAATTATCATAAGTTTTCTGGGATTGTTGAGTCAGCCTATAAAATGCAACACGAAAGAGGTGAAGATGTCTGATGATGACCAAAAGCATCTAGACGCTACAAAACCTGGGCTATTGCCAGTGAGTCATACGTCAAAACCGGCACTAGTCAATAATCAGCAACTCTCTAAAGATCCAATGATGCGTGATGAAGATAAGAAGGATGATAAACCAGAATTATCAAAAAAAAGTCTAGTATTAAAACCTACAATAACCAAAGATTCTTTAAAAAAAGACGAAACTCAACCTAAAAACGAATCACAACCCAAGGAAGTTAAGGAAGAAGAATTACCTGACGGTGTAATCGAAAATCAGCAACCAGTAGTTGATGAACAATCGGAAGAGGTCGAACGTTTGATAAACGATAAAAAATACTACTTGCCGATCAAGTCAAAATCTTCAACGCCTATGATTATAGGTGTGGTTATTGGTGTTGTTGTGTTAGCAGTAGTCTTAGCGTTACTTTTTATTATTGTTCTATAAAGTTGCCTATCGGATGATAAAATAATCTAAGTGACTAAAAATTTACTTGAGGGATTAAATGATGAACAAAAAAGAGCTGTCGAAACAATCGACGGCCCATTGTTGATTTTGGCGGGTGCCGGTTCTGGAAAGACCAAAACCTTAACTCATCGAATAGCATATCTAATCGCCAATAATTATGCGACGCCGTATAACATTTTAGCAGTTACATTTACAAACAAAGCATCTCGTGAAATGCGTGAACGAACAGCAACTTTGCTTGGTCAAAATCCAGATGATCGTTCATTTATGCCATATTGTGGTACGTTCCATTCGATTTGTGTCCGCATTTTGCGCGTCAGCGGAGAGCACATTGGTGTACCACATAATTTTGTTATTTTTGATGAAGCAGACAGAATTAATACCATCAAGAAGATTTTAAAAGAACTGCGCATTGATGAAAAATCAAACTCACCAAAAATAATCGCAAGTATCATTAGTAATGCAAAAAATGAGCTGGTCACTCCGAACGATTTCCAGGCTGTGGCTTCTGGTCAGCTACAACTTACAAGCGCAAAGGTTTATCCTTTGTATCAAAGAGCACTAAAAGAAGCTAATGGGTTAGATTTCGACGATTTAATTTCACGAACTGTTGAAATGCTTGATAAAAGTGAAGTTGTTAGAAAAAAATGGCAAGATCAGTTTAGTTACATAATGATCGATGAATACCAAGACACAAACTCTGCCCAGTATAAATTAATAAAATTGCTGACTGGACAACATAATAATATCGCTGTAGTCGGAGATGATTGGCAGTCAATATACAGCTGGAGAGGTGCAGACTATAAAAATATCTTGAACTTTGAAAGGGATAATCCGAACGCTACCATAATAAAGCTCGAACAGAACTATAGAAGTACCAAAAAAATCTTAGATGGTGCACATGCCGTAATCACCAAAAATAAACATCGTTCAGATAAAAAGCTTTGGACTGTATCGGGTGATGGCTCGCCGATTCAGATTATTCAAGTAGCAAATGAGAGGGCTGAAGGAGAAGCAATAGTCCGACGTATAAAAACAGCATTTGATATTAAGGCTAGATCTTATAAAGATTTTGCTATCTTATACAGAACGAATGCCCAGAGTAGATCTTTGGAAGAAATTTTTGTGCAGTACGGGGTTCCTTACAAGATTGTTGGAGGTGTGCGATTTTATGACCGAAAAGAGATCAAAGACCTGTTAGCTTATTTGAGGTTAATTTATCAACCCGAGGATATTGCCAGTTTTGAGCGTATTGTTAATATTCCGGCAAGAGGAATAGGTGTTAAATCTTTGCAGAGTTTTTTGATGTGGAAACAAGGTAACGGATATTTGTTGTTTGAAGCCCTAACAAATGTAGACGATTGCAAATTAATTACCCCGAAAGCGAGAGCGGGCTTCAACGAACTATCCTCAATAATCGTTGACTTTAGATCACAGCTTGAAAATAACTCAGTAGCTACGATTATCGATAGTTTGATTCGACGTATTGGATACGTGGATTATCTTGATGATGGCACTGCTCAAGGTGACTCACGAAAGGAAAATGTTAAGGAGCTGTTGTCGGTGGCGGAACAATATCAAGACCTTGCCCTAGATGGATTCTTAGAAGAAGTTGGTTTAGTTAGTGATATCGACCAGTCTGATATTGGTGGCGATGCGGTCACGTTGATGACATTACATAGCGCTAAGGGGCTAGAGTTCCCAGTTGTTTTTATGGCAGGCATGGAAGAGACGATTTTTCCGCACTCTAGATCGTTATTTGATCAACACGAAATGGAAGAAGAACGAAGATTGTGCTATGTCGGAATGACGAGGGCTCGCGAAGAGTTGTATTTACTTCATGCCAGCGCTAGAATGCTTTATGGAGGGTTTCAACATAATCCAGCTTCACGATTTTTGTCGGAAATTGAAGCTGAGTCAACAATCGAAAATAGCTTTTTGCAAGATATCCAGCAAAAATCAACTTATGATTTTGACGAAGTGCAACATGATGATTTAAAGAATGAAGAGCTTAGATATGTGCCGGAGTTAAACGAGGGTGATGGCATTAAGCATCAAATATTTGGTATCGGAACAGTTGTAGAAATTAACGGCGACGAAACTGTTATTTATTTCAAGAATAAAGGAACCAAAAAGATAAATATTTCATACGCCAGAATAGAGAAACTATGACAAAAACATTTATGATTATTGGAAGAATTTGCTACTGGGTTGGGTGGCCAGTATTTAAGGTAATTTTAGGGAAGTCAAAAAGATCACGTGGAGTGGTTGTTTGCGAAGATAAAATATTGGTTGTAAAATCTTGGTTGGGTAATGGAAGGTGGAATCTTCCTGGGGGTGGCATAAAGTCTGGAGAAAGTGCAAAATTAGCATTTATTCGTGAGTTGTCAGAAGAAACTGGCATTACAGTCAACCAGTCAATGGTCAGCAAGATTGGCGACTGTGAATACGATAACGACGGGTTGGTTTTCCGCTATTCGTTATTTAGAGTAATTTATGATAAACCTACCAAAATCTTACGGCAAAAAAACGAGATATATCAGGCCAATTGGATTAATATTAAGAATCTTTCTGCTAAAAATTCAAATAGCGATGTATGCGTCGCGGTAAGCCAAATAGATATTTGATACAATAGAATAGTCACATATCTGTGACTTGATATTTTATGGTAAAAAAACAATCTGATAAATCGCAACCCAGAAAATTTACAATACCTAAGGGTCATCCTTTCGTGGTACCGGTGGTAACCTTTTTGTTGCTTTTTGTATTTACAATGACAGGCATGATTATTTTTGGTGGCGGGACAACGGTTGGACCTGAAGACTCCAGAATAGTAACAGTCTATGCAGATGGTAATAAACAAACATTACCCACGCGCGCAAAGACAGTACAGGATTTACTCGATAGGCTGGATATTAAAATAAACGAAGGGGATGTCGTGGAGCCAGCTATAGATTCACCAATTATTAACGACAACTTTGATATTAATATCTACCGATCAAGACCAGTAATGATTGTAGATAAAGGAAAACAGATAGTTGTTAATTCTGCTGATCAATCACCCGCTGTAGTGGCACGCAATGCGGGTATTGTCGTATATCCAGAGGATAAAATGGTTCCAGATGTGCCAGAGAATTTAATACAAGAAGGGGTTGTTGGTGATAGGTATGTTATTGATAGAGCGACTCCAGTAACTTTGATACTTTACGGTAATGTAAGCGGG
>CAZTWB010000041.1:0-6490 GCA_964617035.1 uncultured Candidatus Saccharibacteria bacterium | reverse complement strand
CTACTTAATGTACTAAGCAATATTGTACTGGTTATGGTTAGGGAATGGAAGGGGGGAAATAAATATTACTATGTGGTTCTTGGGAACAAAGTACCTTCAATCGGCCTTATTACACCTTCAGCAAAAACATGCCTAATCTTCACTGCAGTTGTTGGCATAAAAGGCTCGAGTAAATCTGCAATTTGCAACAAACAAGCTGCTTGATAAGCTAAGACATTTCGCAGTTGTTGCTTGTCTTTTGTCTTGGCTATTTCCCAAGGCTTTTGTTCTTCAATATATTGGTTCAAGCTCCTTACACGCTCCCAAACATCTTCTAGTGCCTTGTCAAACCGACAATCATTCAAAAATTGCTGATACTGCCCGATATCGTGTTCTGTCTCTGGTATATCTCCAAGAACTCCGTCTTCGTAACGATTTATCATAGACGCTGTACGTTGCACCGCGTTACCAAGCTCGTTGGCAAGCTCACTATTGTAAACCTCCTCAAGACGTGTCCATGAAAAGTCACCGTCATCGTAACTTGGGATATGCCTCATAAAGAAGTACCTAAATACATCTGGATCATATTTAGACAAAATATCAGCTGGAGAAACGACATTACCAAGCGACTTACCCATCTTAATGCCACCTTCTGCATTGATAAAGCCGTGGACATAAAGTATTTTTGGTAAAGGCAACCCTAACCCCAACAAGATACCTGGCCAAACCCCAGCATGAAACCGCAATATATCTTTACCGATAACTTGCACGTTTGCTGGCCAATATTCTTTAAAATCTTTGCTTTCAGGATACCCCAAAGCCGTAATGTAGTTAAGGAGCGCTTCAAACCATACATACATAACCTGACTATCGTCACCTGGAACAGGAATACCCCAAGAAATCTTTTCCTTTGGTCTAGAAATACTTATATCTTCTAACCCCGAACTAATTACATGCAGTATTTCGTTTCTCCTTGTCTTAGGTATAACCCTAAATTCCTTAGAAACAATTGCTTCACGAATTTGATTAGCATATTTTGATAAATTAAAGAAATAATTGTCTTCCTTAAGTCGCTCGTAAGGTCGATTATGGTCAGGGCAAATATTGTTGTTTTCTTTAACCTTAGCATCTGGCACAAATGTTTCACATCCGATACAGTACCACCCCTCGTAGCTCCCTTTGTAAATATCATCTTTTAGTTCATTCCATATTATCTGTGCGCGTTGAATATGGCCTTCATCAGTTGTGCGAATAAACCTATCATTGCTAATATTGAGCATTTTTTGTAGTTCACGAAACTTGGCGCTATTTTCGTCTACCAACTGCTGTGGAGTAATGCCCAGCTCGTTAGCCTTCTCTGCTATTTTACTCCCGTGTTCATCGGCACCAGTCACAAATATTGTTGGAGTTTTTTGGAGTCTTGCATGTCTGGCCAAAACATCTGCATACAAAAACTCTAGTGCATGGCCTAAATGTGGTTCACCATTAACATATGGTATTGATGTTGTTACGTAGTAGTTCATTGTTTTCCTCTTGTGGCTATGTACTGCTTTGTTCAATACCTAACCTTCTCTGTTAATTATACTCAATTTACAAACTTAATACATACATAAATCTGCCCTTCCGGGCATAGATTGCATATTGTTCATGCGCTTTACTCCTCCCATGGTAACACCGATCGCAATCTTGGCTTTGGAGTTCGCTTTATTAACGGTATGCCATTGTGGCAATATCCTTCCGGGCTAGACATACACTCCTTGGCATTCTTAAAGGTTTTAACTTCAGACTTAATGACAGCATCATAGGATATTTTCCGCCTAGTCAAGACAGGCAAGTCCGGTTGGCGCTGCCATGTAAACAATACTTTAATCTGTGGGATGTTATACCTAAACTCCAACTTTTCCGCAAATCTTGCCACTGTACCCCCTGTTGTGCCTACGTCCTCGACTATCAATAAAAAATCAGGGCAAGCCTTGCGCAACAATACCCTTGCGGCAAATGTCGGAACTACTTGACCCAGCTTATTCTTTTCTGTTTCCATCTGAATTGTTGAAGAGCCCAGCTCATCCACAATATCTCTAGCAATACGATTAGCACTATTCGCCACACCCGCAATCACATCTGGTAATGGGTCGTACAGTTCGGCGACCACCTGTGCTTCAGTTTCGATTAAATATCTATAAGTATCGCTCTCTTGCGGTATCTCTTTCAAAGCTAGCTTGCGTCCATGTCCGCCACCCGCCAGCTCATGATGAACATCCTCACCATCCATCACTCCGGGTTCATTAATTATCATCTGTTCCAGTATTCCTGCGCGCTCAATCATCGAAAGATGTATTATATCTTAATTCCACTTCCTTGCAAGATGCCATAGATTACATTGCAAACATTGGTAACTTTTTAGCTTCACTCCATGTTTCTTCTCGGCTAATAGAATTGAAGCATTTGCCTCTGATTGGGTTATGTAAACTGCTTTTTCTTTACAAGATAGCTTACTTTTCATCGAGATAATCCTGACATAATCGTTCGAAAACTGCATTTGTCCAGCCAAATCCTGTTTGACTAGGGTAGACGCCTTTAGCAGGAGGCTTTGATGGATCAACCACATTGTATTTTTCAAGGAAAACACCATGCTTATTAAACCAGTCAAGATTAGTTTTAAGCCATTTTAGTGCAATTCTTTTTGCTTCATCATGAAATCCATATTTTTCGAGCCCACGAATCACAATTAACTGCAATGGAGCCCAACCATTTGGGTGAGCCCATTGCGTTGGAATTGTGCCCGGAATAATTTGGTTAATTGGTACGACTTGAGAATCTGTTGTTGCAAGTCCGCCTTTTTCTTCAAACTTCTTTAGTGACCTTACTAGCTTGAGTGCTTTTTTATCATCTACCATACCCGCCCACAACGGGAAATAACTAGCTAACGAGCTCACACTACCCCGTTTTTCTTTCTTGAAGTCATAGTCAAAATAAAGCCCCTTAAGGTCACTCCACATCAAGCTATCCATTGTATTATTTCTGATCTGTGCTCGTTTTTCCCAGGTTTTTGCCTCGCCACTATCGCCATTTAGTCTTGCTACCATTGCAAAGTCTGTTTCGTACTTATACAACAAACTATTGAGGTCTACCGGCAAATAATGTAGAGCCTTACGCCCAAAACGAGGCGTCATATCCCAGCCACTTTCAGCTTCAGCTAGATCGTTTAGATAGTTAATATCGTAGTATCTACTCAAGCCACCGTAAACTAAGCGTTCGTTAGGTTTGGTTGTGCCCATCCAAACCACATCGTACTCTTGCTTTGCGCAATCCATACGTTCATTCAACCAACGGAGATTATGGTTATAAGCATTATAGACATCTAAAATATTACTTGTTAAAAAAGGTGGTTGCGAACGCCCCATTAGATAAGTTCTTGAGGCGTTAGGAATTATCTTAAATCTTTTTTGCATGCTTAGTAGATTCTCGAGCATCCCTTCAACCAAAGCTTGATTTTCTAAATTTAGCATCCCTTGCACCATAAAGTAGCTATCCCAATAATACATCTCGTTAAAGTCGAAAGCATGGCCTTCTTCGTAAGCAGGCACCAAATATGGCCTCGGCAGACCCAACAATGTTTCATCATCTTTAGGGTGAAATCGTTCCAGCTTCTTCCAGTATTTTTGTATATACTGCCGAGCTTCATCAACATCACCATCATTAAGCTCAACGGGTGTTGACCCAAATAAAGACCTTACAACCGATTTTGATTTTTGAATCATACTAGTTCAAGTTTATTCTCTATTATTCGGTGTTTCAAGTTTAAATGATTTTCTGCGACTGTTGCTTAACAATACCAAAAGCCCTGTCGCCATTGCACAAGGTTAACATCTTGTGTTATTCTTATGCTTGTAAATAGTAGTAACTTAAGAAGGAATAAGAATTGAAATCATTAATGCAAAAGTTTAGTGTTTTTATGTTTGGTTGTTATAAAGATAACAAAACAATTGAAGGTATTAATAAGTTTATGGTTTATCTAAAGCCTGCTTCTGTTTCTGCATCATTAATAGCTATTAGTTTAGTGTTGGCTTTATCTACTACATTAGCCTTAATACCTACTAATAAAGCCTATGCTATAACTCCTCCGGATAGCTGTTTTAACTTTAACTCAGGAACAAATACGATAAATGAATACTACGAACACGAAAATGACAACCCAGGCAACCCAGCTTGCCCTAAGGCTGTAGATATACCTAGTACTATTGGTGGTGTAGCGGTGAATGTGATATGGGACTATGCTTTTGACAACGAGCAACTAACTAGTCTTACGATACCAAGCTCCGTCACTAGTATTGGTAGTGGTGCATTTCAAAGCAATCAGCTTACGAGCGTCGTGATTCCCGATTCAGTAACAACTATGGGCAGTGCGTCGTTTTCATATAATCAACTTAACAGCGTTACAATATCAAATTCGTTAACGTCCAATAATACTGGAGTGTTTTATCAGAATCAACTCATCAGCGTGACTATACCCAGTTCAGTGACGAGCATAGGCAACAATGCTTTTCAGAATAATCAGCTTACTGATGTAAATTTAGGTAACGTTACCAGTATTGGAACGGGAGCTTTTAGCAATAATCAACTCACTAGCGTGGTTATTCCAAGCTCAATATCAACAATTAACTCTGCTGTGTTTCAGTACAATAGACTTACGAGTGTTAGCATACCCAACTCAGTAACTAGTATTGATAGCTATGCCTTTATGTCCAATAATCTGACTAATATAACCATTCCAAGCTCAGTTACATCAATTGGTATCTATGCATTTAACGATAACAAACTTGCGGAGGTGTTCATCCCATCTTCCGTATCAACTCTACAGCCAGGTGCTATTGGTGGTCAAACAAGAGTTAATACGCCGAGTTATTACGACTATACTTTGTCCGGCAATATTGCCGACGTACAGGCTATAGTAGATGGCCTAATAGCTACGAACATATATGTCGATCCGTCGCAGGCGATTAGTTTAGGTTTGAATGACGCAACTATGACAGAGGCAGATTTATCTGCTCCGGATATTAATGCCAATGGGAACACTAATGATATCATCGTGGCTCAACTCATCAACCCCTCCCGTGCAGTAGTAAAGTATCAGGATGAGTCTGGCAATGATTTATTGCCATCATCTACTATCACCGGTTATGACACTGGCTCTAGCACTACTTTATCTAACTATCTAATAAAAGATAATCCTTCTAAAGATATTAATGCTTACTACAAGGTAGGAGATATCGTAGATTTGCCTTCTGCTCCAGCTATATCTGGCTATAGCCTAGTGTCTACACCTCCTGCTACTCTAGCCCTATCTACTACTGGAGCTAATGAGATTGTCTATACCTATAAAACAGGAGGCAGTAACTCTATCCCTAATGCAGAAGATGGCAGTACTGTAGTTCTAGATCTACCAAGTAGTACTACACTATCTAACTTTGTGGCTGTTAAAGAATCATCCCTAGCAGTTCAAGACTCTGGCTATAACTATCCATTAGGCTTAATAGACTTTAGCTTTAGCACATCTACTACAGACAATACAGTGTCGTTACTATTTGTTACCGACTTAAAACCAAACCAGGTAGTGGCTAGAAAATATAACCCTGATACTAAGGGCTATACTGCATTAGACAATGCTACTATTACTGAAACTACCCATAACAACCAACATGCTCTGCTACTAACCTATACCATTACTGACAATGGTGACTTAGACTTAGACAAAACAACTGGCATCATCAAAGACCCTGTGGGCTTAGCTACGTTAGCTGTGGGGAGTCCGAATACGGGGGTGAGGTAAAATAAGATAAAGACAAACTATATTTAGGAGGACTGTCCTCCTAAAGTGGGAAAATATGGTATGGTATAGCAAATAAAGCTCAAGCGTCTTGTAAATTTGATACTTTATTAGTATAATATGGTTTACGGGGCTGAATTTTAAGCTCGACGTCGGACTTTATCGGTTAGATTAGCAGGTCGCTTATCAGCGTGAGGCCTGTCGCACAGTAAAGCTTGTATCGAGATTCGATATTATTAAGCGAAAGTTATCTGAAAATGCAAAATGCAGCCAAAGCTACGTTCAGCAAATAAAGGTGATTTACAGCCAATAAAAAATCGGATCACAGATAAGAATTTACTGTGTGGCTGGTCTCTAATAGGTACATTTTTTAGATGCAAATAAAGTATCTGAAGCAAAGGTTGCTGTTGCAAACTTGTTTGCACGTAGCTTTGCACCAGCTGTAGCTTAATTTCTATAGCCGTACTACGTTTGACGCCAGATAAAACTAATGTACGTCATATTTCTGGCTGGGTCTTTAGTTCTACCCTAGCTAAAGGCTAAGATATTCATGGGTTGCGTGAATCTGTTATTTTGTCTGTTTACAGGCAGATCCACAAAGATAATCACTAAACAGACTAAGCCTGTAGATGACTAATCAAGATAAACCAACGGACGCGGGGGCAGTACCCGCCAGCTCCACCA
>CAZTWB010000040.1:0-6596 GCA_964617035.1 uncultured Candidatus Saccharibacteria bacterium | reverse complement strand
CGATTTCCAAACCCTAGAGGATAACACCGTAACCGTCCGCGACCGCGACACCACCAAACAAGACCGCGTTGCAATTGCTCAGTTAGGCGTGAATATAAATACAGGAAGTTAAAATGATTCCGGAGTTCTTCACTGTTATAGGTGCAATTATTGCTTCAATTGGTGGTTTGTTTTATCTTTACGAAACAATTCTAGGTAGGACAAAGCCAAATCGGGTAACATGGTTACTTTGGGGAGTTTTTCCATTGATAATTTTTGTCGCACAGCGGGTACAGGGTGTTGAAGGTGCTTCTTGGGCAAGCTTTGTTTCGGGCCTTACTCCATTATTAGTATTTGTAGCTTCTTTTTTTAATAAAAAATCACATTGGAAATCGTCGAGGTTGGATTATTTTTGTATGACAGTCGGGGTATGTGGAATTATTGCATGGATATTTTCGAAGAACGCTAATCTAGCAATATCTTTTGTAATTTTAGCTGATGGTGCAGCAGGGGTGCCTACTATAATAAAGTCCTATCGCTTTCCAGAAACTGAGAGCTGGAAGGCTTTCGCAATATCTTCACTAGGATTTGGAATTAGTTTGCTTGCAGTGCCTAACCTGTATTTTCAAACAGTATCATTCCTAATTTATCTATTTATTATGAATACCCTGATAGCCGTACTTGCTTTACGAAATGTACCCAAGAAAAGATTTAAATTATGAGTGTAGATAAATATCCAAAAATCCGCATCAAAGACGCTTGGTTATTGCGTCAAAACGCTTCGCAGTATCTTCATGAGCTATGGGCAAAAGAAGGTGACATCCTTGCAGACGATGAGCACATGAAAAAAGTTGTCAAAGCTTATCGTAAATCTTGGGAAAGGTATGAAGCCAGAGTCATAAAAGGTATGTGTGAACTGTATGATCTAGAGTTTTATCAGAACTTGATTGATGTGTATATTGCGCCTTGGTTCGGGGCGTTTAGTGACCCATTGGTTATTGGCGTGAGGTATAGTCCGGATGAGTTTGTGGATACGTTGACTCATGAGTTGCTACACAGATTACTTACGACCAATAACAAATACCTGATGGGCGACGGAGCCACGCTTGGTGATGAATGGAAGCGATTGTTTGGCAAAGAGCATGACTTCAGTACTCTGGTTCATATTCCAGTTCACGCTGGCCTAAAAGCGGTTTACCTAGATATTCTAAAAGATCCAAAAAGACTAGAACGTGATAAACAGTACTGTAAAGAACATGAGGAGTCATGGGGCAAGCCATATGTTCAGGCCTGGAACTATGTAGAGCAAAACGATTATAAAAAGATAAATTCCGAGCTTCGTCAAAGCTACAATAAGCTGTTAACACAATAATTACAAACAGCTGTTCGTAAAGTATTACAGAACATAGTATAATATAGTTTATGTCAGAGGTATTTGATGTTCGCCAGGAATTGTCTGGTTTTGAAGCAGTGCCCGGGAATGTCCCAGAGATTAGTGAAGAAACTCGTCAAATATTGGCCAGGGTTATATTGGATGAGACGGTAGAGATTGTTGCGAATAATCGTAGAGCACAAGTACGATATGACGGCATGAATGACGGAGAGTTTGCCGAATTATTCCGTCCGTTGGTGGATGTTCTGGCGTTAGATCCTGCGGTCGATAGGCCACCGCTTCGCGTTAGTATAGATAGGGCCTCGAAGCTTGGAATGGTGCCGAGCCAGAAGGCTATTTATGACAGGACGACATTGTCCAAAATTCAGTCCCACTTAGGCTTTAGGCCAAAATTTCGTTTTCAGGATTGGATGAAGGCGGATTATGTAACGGCAGGCAAGCGTCTTGCGCAGATTGTTGGAGGCCGGCCTACGCGTTTTGATATACAGTCAGCCGGAAAGGGTGAAATTAGACAGCTCGGCGATTTTCCAACAGTTGATGAGGTTAAGGGTAGGTGTGGTCGTTTGGCAGTATTTCATGAGCTTATCGGCCATCCTAGTTGTCGAGGGTGGGTAGATGATGACTATATGGATTGGTCTGCGGCATTTTATCGACAGAATCCCGGCGCTACGATCACCGCAAGGAATCTTGACAATCTATCAGCATCAGGCTTGGGTCCATCGCGACAAGCTATCTACTCAAACTATGGGTCGTTATCAAAGTTTCAGGATTTGTCACGTCAACATTATGATTCGGTGACTGAGAGCAAAAGCTTCGACCGTGAACAAAGAGTCGTGGAAGCGATAGAGCTATCCCAGCATGAACCAACATTATCTGAAGCTATCCTAGAATTTGATCAACACAGAGAACAAGACAGAATTTTGCAGATTTCAGCACAATTTCACTTGGCTCGACATTTTATGACCGATGCAACACCTTCGGTGCTACGAGATATGTCGTTAATAAAAAATCCAAACGTATTTACGCGGAGTTGTATGAATAAAGCGCCTGGTAGCTTGAAGGCCACAGATATTGAAACTGTCGCATTGGCATTTGGTGTATTTGATGATCTATGGCCTATGTATAGGTTTGATAGTGTAGATCTAAAGTTGTGTTAAAATCTATTTAAGTAAATGGGTTAAAAAATGACTCGAGAATTTGTCGATATTGATGGACTAGAAATGATGGCGGGAACAGTCAGCACGGCACTTGAGACTGTCCCAGAGGAGTTTTTTGCTAACAAAGATCTTCTATCAAATATTATGGAGCCTCTTAGGCTAGAAAGTTACAGGATTCTATCTGGATGGTGGGTATATAGAGTGGTTCCCTCATATTATGTTGGATGTAATGCTTTTGGAGAGCCCGATGGCGTTCACGCACAAACTGGAGATATATTTTATGGGGTATATAATGGTATTGACTTAGTGCAAAGTGAAAGTAGTGATTCGTTGTATGGAGAGCACGCACTATTATCGCCAAGTATTGTCTTTGAAACCATCGATAATGTTGAGGAGCAGTATGGTCTGTCGCAAACATATCTACACGTAGCAGTACCATTGGTTGATAATATTGTTGCCATCGAGAAGGTCGGGTTTGGCTATGCAAACTGAAGTAGTGATATATAAATGAGAGCGGATTTAGAATTACCAAGTATTGAAGAGTACAATCTTCTCCGTGAAGCGTTTGTAGAGATTGGCTATTCTGAGTATTCAACCGTAAAGCAGATGCCCAACGACCAAAATGCATTGTATATTGGTGCAGAGAAACTTTACATTGATACTGAGTTTTTAGTGTGGCCACCGCTAACATTGTGTATAAATGGAATCATTAGAACTCAATCGTGGGGGAGTAGTTTGGTAGTCAAGTACAGCCAATTAGCGCACAATGCCACAACAGAGAATTCCTCAGTGAATCATAGTTATGTATTTAGAGAGGAGCAGGGTGATTTGGTAGAATTTGGGCACAGTATTTTGGCGTGTCCAAAAATTTCATCTCCAACAATGGATGTTGATTTACTAGAGTCTGATACCATGCTCGATCAAATCGCTGAAGGTGAGAGGATTTTACGACAAAACACAGGAAACCAACTTGAAATTGCTAGTGGTGATTGTGGGATATTGTTTGATAGAATTACAGAGTTTTTGTAGTTATTGCGCAAAAAATACAGCATTAATTTTCTTAATGTTAAGATAAAATATCACTCAGGCAATTAATATCAAAATAGGAGAACAAGTTGGAAAATACTGACACACAACAAGGTCTGCAATCAAATAAAGAAAAAGAAACAAAAGCTGGTGGTGAAGAAACAGATGTCTTTGCTTGGGCTAATAATTTGGTTCAAATAAAAGAAGAACTGACAATTGAACTTTTTCTTTTCAGTAAGAATTATGTTGTTTACCGTGCCCAGGTTAGCAAGTCTTTGCATAGAAATCTAGAAGCCATACTTATCGACAACTTATTAGAGTCAGTGCTAGATGGTGCTGACAGTGGCTTGGTGGTGCGTAATTTTGAAGATGCAGAAGAAGAAAAAAATGTCCTACAACGTACTCGCCTAAATAAAGTTGAAAATGCTCACATGGTACTAAATTGGTTAAAAACCCAAGAACATGAAATTGAACCATTTGTCGAGGAAGAGCACGACTTTAAACGAGTAAAAGGTGTAGTGGCTAGGTGTTCTCATAAAGAGTTGCCAACGCCTTTCTATATCATCAAAGCCTTACCTCAGTCACAAATCATGAAAGGTAGTGCTGGTTGGATGTTGCGTGGAGGAAAGTTTGTACCATTTGATGCCGAGGGAGCTTTACGAATACCTGCCGATAATCAATTATTAGTTCTAGAGAGCGATATCTATGTATTCAGTCAGGCTAAGTTGGCAAGCTTGTTCGGGTATGATGCAAAAAAATACACCATTGCAGAGCAAAAGCTGAAGTTGATAGCTGAGCATTTTAAGCTAAGTATTGACACAGATCAGACCATAGAGCAAATGGTAAAAGGGAAGAAGAATTTAGTGAATAAACTTCAAAAACTTGATCCAACAAAAGTAACTCAAGAGAAGTTGGTGCAACAAGCAGAAGAGCTTGACTTGCCATTAATGGTTGATAATTCCGGCGCTATCATCATTATGGACAGCAAGGATCTTAATGTGTTCGTAAATCTATTAAATGATGATTATGTAGAATCACCCGTTACTAGTGAAAGATACGAAATTACAGGTAAAAAACCTCTTAAACCAGCAGAGGGCGAGGATATACTCAAAACTTTGCCTCCTGATGCTTTAACCAACTAGCTGGATTACCTTGTATTGTACAATTTAGCAATAAGAGTGTATAATATTGCCCAATACGAGGTTATTATGAAATCTAGTACTAAAGATTCGCAAACTATTGCAAAACTCCAGAAGGAGAACAAAGAGCTAAAAGCACGTCTAGCCAAAGTTCAGACATCTTCAACTAATCAAAAATTATCAGTATTCAAAAAAGTAGGAATAGTGCTGGCTATTGGATTAGCTGGTGCGATGTTAGTAGTTGGCAATTTAGTATTTTGGACAGGTCGAACACTTACAGATACAAACAGATATGTTCAGGCCACTCAGCCAATTATCCAAAATAAAGACGTACAGACTGCAATTGCCGATAAAGCTACTTCTGCAATTTTTGATAATGTTGATGTAGAAAAAATTGCTCAAGATATCTTGCCACCTAAAGCACAATTTTTAGCGCCATCTTTTGCCTCACAGGCAGAGTCTTTTACTAACCAGCAAATAGAAAAAATTGTCTCTAGTGATAAGTTTACGGATACCTGGCAAACTGTTAATGCTCAAGCACATCAAAGATTACTGAATTTCGTTAAAAATTATCAAGGGGATGGAACTTTTGACGTAAATGATTTATTTGATCGCATAACTCAAAATTTACAAGGCAGTAAGCTAGCTTTTTTGGGTAACGTAAACCTTCCTGACAAGATCGGGTCAATTCAGCTAATTTCAGCTCCAAATCTTCCTAAAGCTCATTGGTTGGTCGTAAATCTGTGGTGGATACGACTGCTATCGATAGCTATGTTTGTGTTATTGACTATTTTGGCGATACAAATTTCAAAAAATAAACGCAAAACTATTATAAGAGTAGGTGTCTTATACGCACTTCTAATGGTTGCCTCAGTGCTGGCTCTTAGAATTGCCCGGACAGCTTTGGTTAATGGTACTGACCCAAATTATCAGTCAGCTGTCATGGCAATATGGGATATCGTACTTAGATCGATAGTGCAACAAACTTATGCTTTGGCTTTTGTATTCAGCTTTGTTTCTGGAGTAGCTTGGTTAACAGGCAAGGGTAAACTTGCAACTCGTACCAGGACTAGTATTTCAACCGCCCTAAATGGAGATATTCAGAAGGCAATATATCATAATAAAAAGCCAAAGTTTGCATTATGGATGGGTTCTAGTAAGAGATTTATTGAAATTATTCTGGCAATATTAGCTGGGTTAAGCCTGTTATTTATATCCCTAACACCAATGAATATATTGATAATTTCTATAATAGTAATAGTGTTAGTTGTGTTAATCGAGGCACTTGGTATTACTAAATAGTTGCCTATCTAAAAGCCACAAAAATAAGGTGTTATACTATACTTAAATGAGATTTAGAAGAAAACCAAAACAACAAGAAAAAAAGACAGATGTCTATGCCTTTATTGATAGCCAAAACCTGAATCTTGGCATTCAAAGAGCGGGATGGAAGATGGACTGGCGTAAATTCAGACAATTTTTAGAAAACAAGTACGGCGTTACTAAGGCATATATGTTCATTGGATATGTTTCGGAAAACGAAGATATGTATAACCAGCTTCATGAAGCAGGATATTTGATAGTGCTCAAACCAACTGTTGAGTCTAATACTAGCTCTGATGACAAGCAAGCCAAACCCATGATAAAAGGAAATATCGATGCAGAGCTTGTATTATATGCCATGAAGGAAATGCCAAATTATGCAAAAGCCATTATAGTTTCGGGCGATGGCGACTTCTATTGTTTAGCAGAATATCTGGAATCGAAAAGTAGGCTGAAGTACATAATGACTCCAAACTGGAAGTATTCAAGCTTGCTTAAACCGTATGAGAAATATGTAGTAAGGCTTGATCAAAGACGCAAAGAGCTCGAGCACATTGATTATCGTCCTAAAACAAAAGC
>CAZTWB010000039.1:0-6705 GCA_964617035.1 uncultured Candidatus Saccharibacteria bacterium | reverse complement strand
TATTACGTTAACATTCAACAAACTATCTATATAACCAAACAAAGTATCCATACCATTAGAAAGTAACTCTAACCCACTACATACAATCCAGCCGGCGCTTAGCATCATACGCTCTTCACAACTTTTTTCATTTTCACCAGAGCCAGTGCTTGTTAATGATGAAAGGTCTCCGATGTCTTGGTTGTTGTTTTTAGCTTGCACCAATCTTTCATTAAAGGCAGGTGCAAACTCATTTACTTTTTTAATTAGTGTTTCACAAGAGTGTTTTCCATCATCAATACCTTGACCTACATCTATAATCCTCCCCTTACCTTTATCCATTTCATAAACCTTATTCTCTAGAACAGCATTAGCACTAGAAACTTTAATGACTGCCTTTTTGTCTTCATCAATGCTATTGATATCGTCTTCATTATTGACCTCGGTTGCGCCACAACCCTTTTTGAGGTTTTCTAGAAAAAGTACATATTTTGCGGCATCTGATATGCCGACTGTACATCCGTTCTTAGGCGTACATGTCACCGTTGTGTTGCCACCTGCGAGCGATCTATTTAAAAACTGATTGATTACGTTAACTTCTCCTGAGGCAACAGAAGTTTTAAGTTTCCAAAAGTTTCCACTATCTTTTTCATAGAAAAGATTCATAAACTCTGTATTACTGGAAAACCCTACCATACGTACGGAGTTTGATGCCCAAGAGTTATCGCTACACTCTGCTACCGGAGCATTAGCTTTAACATGATGCCCAACAAATACCTCTTTTGTAATAAAGGCAGGTAGCTCTGAGCTAAGTTTTGGTGTCTGCAATTCGGGTTTCAGGCCTGTTCCTTCTGGATCCCAAAAACATTCGACTAGTGCGCTCGTAACGGTATAAAGCTTCGCCTCTCTTAATAAGGCATCAGTCAAGGTTGCTTCTTGGGCACGGACGCCACCCATAAAGTACGGTGATATAAATCCAAATGTCATTGACATTGAAAAAAAAGTTAAAAATATTAAGTATATAGTTTTATTCAAAGCTTTAGCAGTTTAGTTAACATTGTTCATTATAGTTATAGCGTACCCTAATAGCAATATATATTAATTCCTCCCTCCCCCAACAGCCTGACCAATAATCATAACTAAACCTACAGCAAACAACATAAACGTAGCTATACCCCTAAAATATGACCAAGACTTATATAGTCCTTGGTTGTCAGATGCGTTGAGTTTAACAACATCAACATTCAACATGCTTTCAATAAACCCGAATATTTTATCCATCCCATCAGCAAGTAATTCTAAGCCACTACATACAATCCAACCGGCGCTTAGTTTCATACGTTGTTGGCATTCTGAAGGATTCGGCTTCAATTCATCCTCTTCTTTTTCTTCACCATACGCACCTACAGAAAACTTACTTTTATCACAATCAACTTCTTCATATAACGGCTTGTTATTGTCTCCAGTTACCTGTGAACCATAACATTTATTTGTCTCGGGAGGATTCCCATTTGGGTAAGTTGCATCTTTAGGACAGAGCTTTTCTTGCAAAACCCCTCCAAGTGCCGTAAAGCACTTGGTGTTTGGGTAGGAATTTTCAGTAGGGTTGCTTTGATCTTCTTGTTCATTTTCCGGATTTGTGTTTTGTTTGGGGCGGTACTTTGCATTAATTTCTAACGCAAGTAGCTTTCCATCTCTACACCTTTGAGGTTCTTTATCTTGCGAGCATTCGTTACCAGCTACCATCATATTTGTATTTCCACCCCAGTGTTTGTAAATACATTGTGGGTCGTTTGTTTTTGAGCAATCCTCTATAATTTTATATTCAACAGATTCTTCAAACTCAATATCAGCGGCATAAACGGCAACTGGTTGCATTAATATTGAAAGCAGAGAAGCACTCACTAAAGAACATAAAACAGCGACGAATATAGTCTTTCTTATTATGTATGCTTGTGTTTTCATGCTATTTATTCTTGAGTATGTAGTTACAATATATCATTACTGATGATTTATTAGTAATGTAATAAACTATATTTTTTGTATAATATACGAAGATGGCCCAAAAAACAGATTTGAATTTTGATTTCATAAACCAGCAGCCGAGCGCACCATTAAAGAATGGGGCTTCTATGAAGGTGAAGATCTTAGGTGTTTTATTGATCCTTCTGTTAATTATCACAGCGTTTGGAGTTATTTTTGGAAACAACAAGCAAAAAAAAGTGGCCAATATTGATCCGAATGCGCCTGCCAACGTACAGTTTATTCAGGCAATGTCAACAGTGGACGAGGTTAATCTGGCGAAAGCTAGAGAATTATTGTCTTATAATCTGCAATCAAACCAGACAATGGCCGTAGGTGCATTATTGCGCTTAAGAGGCAGTATTGATTTTGCTACTTGCAAAGATGCTAATGCCAGCCAAGATAAGCAAAAGAGCACGAGCCATTATTATGATTGCCAAACGCGAGATGGGGATAATATTAGTATTGAGCTTGTGGGCAATAGTAAAATTGAAGCAATCAGGATAATATAGCGTTATACGATGAAACATAATATAGTCAGCTCTAAGAAATTTATATTGTTAGTTGCAGTTATGGCTATGGTAGGCTCTGTTTTTGGTGGTGTTGAATCGGTGGATGCTGCCAGTGGTTGTTTTATTCGTATGAGCGAGACAAATCAGGTTGTAAAATTAGATTCTTGTGACTACCAGAGCTTAAAAAACATAGGCTTCAAAATGGGTAATTTACCAAATCCACTAGAGAGCGCAACAAAGTGTTATAGTTGGGGTACTGATGCAAAAGTCGAGGGACAGGAAGTAAACTGTGATCTTAACGAATATGCTAATGCAAAATCTATGAGTCAGGTTTCACAAGAAAATGCTGCGGCACAAGCCAAGAACAATACAAACAACAGCACTGCAAAAAACAACCAAGATGCTGATGACCCGGATTTCGATACAACGACTGTTTATACGGACGCAGAGCGTAAGGCCATTGTTAATTGTGGCGATCCAAGCTGCCTTAAGGACAATCCTCTTGTTAAATATACTAAAATGACCATGAACTTTTTGTCTGTTGGTGTTGGTGTTGTAGTAACAATTATGATTATTGTCGGGGGGATTCAGTATGCATCTGCAGGTCAAAACCCACAGTCCGTTCAAGCTGCCAAAGGAAAAATTACTAATGCTATTATTGCATTGGTGGCATATTTCTTCCTTTATGCATTTATTCAATACTTGATACCGGGGGGTGCATTTTGATTAAGCTTCTTCAATTATTCGCTTGCAATCCACTCGATTCGGCAAACTCATTTTTAGGGTTACCTCACTGGTTTGAATACTTAGACGGTAAAACCGATGCTTTAGGGAAATGTGTGCCGACTTTCGATCCAGACAACATAAACGATTTATGGGGTATTGGTCTTGCGGGTATTGATATTTTGCTTTATATTGTGGGTCTTGTCTCGGTCGGCTATATAATCTACGGTGGTTTTGTATACATGACAAGTAATGGTGAGCCAGACCGAACCAAAGGAGCAAAAGATAGCATCTTGAATGCATTGATTGGGCTGGTGATTGCGATAGTCGCATCAGCCATTGTTTCGTTTATAGGAAATAGCATAAAATGATAGATATGTATCTAAAGTATATTGCTCAACTAGCTGACCCAAACGACTTGGTCATTCCTAAACACGAAGCTACAAATGGTCAAATAGAAGTGGCTCTGCAAATAGTGTTTGCGCTTGCTGGCGTTGTTGCAGTAATTGTTATCATTTTGGCGGGCATTAACTATATCCTTTCAGCTGGAGACCCCCAAAAAACCGCTAAAGCAAAAGATACTATCCTATACGCATTGATTGGGTTAGCGGTCGCTCTCCTGGCAAATATTATAGTAACCTTTGTTATAGGTAGAGTGTTCGGATGAATAGACTAGTACTCATCATATTGGCGGCAGGATTATTGGTTGGTTTGATTGTTTTTTTGCCAGGTAATATTTATGCAGAAGATCCTTTTGCGGGTGTCTGCAATGATCGGAGTTCTAATTCAAGCGCTTGTCAAACACCTAATACCACCTCAAATCCATTATTTGGCTCCACGGGAATAGTTACTAAGGTAATTGAGATAATGATTATGATTGCGGGGGTTGCCAGCGTTATAATGATAATGGTAGGTGGATACAAGTATATGGTATCGAACGGAGACTCGGGAAAGGTTAGTTCTGCAAAAGACACAATCTTGTATTCTGTTATCGGCCTAGTTGTTGTTATGATGGCACAGGCCATAGTGACTTTTGTAATAATGAGACTATAGTGGCTCAATGAAAGGAAGAGAATAATGAAAGCAAGACTAACAATACTAACAATTGCAACTATGCTGTTGGCACTAGGGGTATCTTTATTGCCTGCTACAACTTTGGCAGTGGATCCTAAAACAGCTGCTTGTGAAGGGGTTGCACTAACAGGTGGTAGTTGTACAGCCGAAGATCCAGCCGTAACACAGAGAAAAATAAACAATACCATAGCGACGGTTATTAATATTTTTTCTTGGATAGTAGGAATAACAGCGGTAATAATGATAATTATCGGAGGTTTTAAATATATAACATCTCAGGGTGATTCTGGGAACGTTAGTGGCGCAAAGAACACTATCTTGTATGCAGTCATAGGGTTGGTGATTGTCGCCATGGCGCAAGTTATTGTCAAGTTTGTTCTTGATAAACTATAAAATAACTACTTGAAAATGCTTATAAAAATATAGTAAAGTGTAATTAATTCAATAACGAAAGGAAAATAACGATTATATGAAGAAAATATTTAACAAAATAAGCGCCTGGGTCATTAGCCTTTCTTTGATGCTAGTACCTCTGGCTATTCCAGTAAGCGCTCACGCTGCCCCACCAGACATACAACAAGGTCTCGAGCAAGGAAGTTGTTTGAGTACCGATCAGAGTTGTGATGTGAGTGGCGCAGAAGGTACGGTAAATGACATAATAGCTACCGTTATCAATATATTTTCGTTAATCGTAGGTGTTGTTTCGGTGATCATGATTATTATTGGTGGACTTAAATACATTACCTCTGGGGGTGACTCTGGAAACGTCAGTGGAGCAAAGAACACTATTCTTTATGCAATTGTTGGATTGGTTATTGTAGCTCTTGCGCAGGTTATTGTGAAGTTTGTTCTAAATAAGGTTTCAGCTACATAGATAGTTTGGCTTAATTTATAAAAATGACCCTAGTTATAGGGTCATTTTTATGTACTAGACTACTACTTACTAAGTGATATCTATTGGATTTGGATTTTCTTAACGGTGTCTTGTTTTACTTTGGTGAATGAAATAGTTAAAACACCATCTTTAAGGACGGCTTCAATCTCATCTTCCTTAACAGCAATAGGTAATGCTAGGCTACGTGAAAACTCTCCCCAATAGCATTCTTGCACAAAATAGTTAATGACATCGTCTTCATTCCCTGCTGATAATGTGCCACGGATGCTCAGTGTGTTGTCGGCAATACTAACATCAAGGTCATGCTTGTTGACTCCGGCTGTCCTAGCCTTAACTACAAGCTTTTCTTTAGTCTCAAAAACGTCTACTGCTAGCTGCCCAGGAACAGCTTCTTCTTCGTCCCACTCATCCTGAGCGGGTAGTGGTGTTTGAGCTTGTTGAGGCTCTTGATCCGTGCCATTACCTTTAATAACCGCAGTTTCTTCAAATTCATCCTCACCCAAGAATGCGGCAGTAAGCTCATCTTCCATCAACAAATCATCATCTCGTTGCTTACGCGCCATAGTTGTTACCCTCCACTATGTGTACTATTATTAACTAACTATCTTTTTAGATTTTTATCTTATCTAGAAGTATAGACTACAATAAGTGCTTAAGGCAAATATGTAATATATATTTACAACACAATAATGACAACAACTATATTAACCAGAATATTGGATTTTATAGCCCCAGAGGTATGCCTGGAGTGTAATAATGAGGGAATAATCTGGTGCGAAAACTGCAGATTGCAACATGATGCCCTGCCCAGTAGATGTTTCTTATGTCACTCAATTACAAAAGACCACAAAGTATGCATTAAGTGTCGCAAAAACACAAAACTAAATGCGGTGTATGTTTATGGTGAGTACAAAGACATCAATCAGCAACTAATCAGGGCATTTAAATTTGGCTATAAACGTCATGTTGGTTTGCCAATTGCCAAGTCGATGGCCAACATTCTTCCCTACTACCCATCTCCAGAAGAGGTATTCCTGGTGCCGATACCTACAATACCTTCTCATATTCGTCAGCGTGGTTTTGATCAGACTGTAATATTGGCTAATGAATTATCGAAGCAAACCGGACTTAAGGTCGAGAATATTCTAAGGAGAACAACTAACATTCATCAAGTCGGGTCAAATAGATCGTTGAGAAAACAGCAAATAAAGGGATCTTTCAGGTATAAATCGGGTAATGGTGATGCGCCAAGCCACGTTATATTGGTTGATGATGTGGTCACAACCGGTGCAACACTATCAGAAGCAACCAAGGTATTGAAAGAAAATGGTGTCAGAAAAGTCGATGCTATAGTTTTTTGTTACACAACTTAATTTATTAATGGCTAACCCGTACTATTAAACGGCTATTACTGTATATAGCGAATGATAGCTAAATTTCTAATCTGGCGGAGAGGGTGGGATTCGAACCCACGGTACCGTTGCCGGCACGACGGTTTTC
>CAZTWB010000038.1:0-6722 GCA_964617035.1 uncultured Candidatus Saccharibacteria bacterium | reverse complement strand
AGCCAAGACTACAACATGTCTAGACTAGGAAACAAAATAGCAGTTCATTACGAAAAAAAATTATCAAAAAAGGGTATAGATATTGAATATAATGAAAAAGCAGGGCGAATCAACAGAATTAGCATTGATCCTGAAACCCCAGAAGGAAAACGACTAATAGCGAATATTGAGGCTGATTCTGGAGTATCGATACCTGTAGATAAAAAAACGTCAAAGGTTCATCTAGACTTAGCTACAGATTCAGCTGAGGTGTCCAGCGCAAGGCTTCGTCGACAAGCTATTTCTACTGCCGTAGAGGCCATGGAGGTAAATGGGGTTAGTAGTGCGCTAGCAAAACGTATGTTGAAGGTTCGTGCGGGCGTAAACTTTCATCCCTTAAAAAATTTAGCACGGTCTGTTGACGAAAGAACCAGCCTCAAATTTAATGAGTGGAAAGAAAAAGTCCAAGACGATAAAGCCAAAAAAATACAAGAAGGTTCGACCCCACCCAACGATATTAAAACGTCCTCTGGGTCAGAAGACCCAGAGGATCCAGCTACTGAATCTGAAAAGGCAAAGACTACAGAACTAGATAATAATATTAAAGAAGTCCAGGATATCGCACGTGATTCGTCTATAGATATAGAGACTAGAGCCAACTCAATAAAAGCCAAGCTTGGAGTGGGCGTAGGAGCAACTGCGCTATTAGGATTGCTTTGTGGATTGGACGCAATTGGCGATCAAGTTAGCGCCCTACAAGAAGAAAATATTATCCAGCCCTTAACAAGAACTGGCATGGATATTAATATAACAGGTGAACAAATAAAGTCCGGACAAGATACAAACATGGAGGAGATCGGTGCTTTGTCTGAAAAACTATATGACAAAAAAACAAATACATCTTGGATGTCAGCAGAAAGCATACAGACAGAGCTAGGACATCCTGGTGTTGGAGTAAAGATGGATGACGCCACAAAGCCTGGGAAAGATAGATCTACCTTTTTTGAGGTGATCAACACAATAACTAGTGCTCCAGGTTTGTCACAAACGTGTAGTGCTATGTCAACAGCAATAGGTGGATTTATCGTCTCTGCTGTTGGAATAGGAGTTTCCGTAACTGGTGTTGGGAGTTTAGTACTCCAGGTTGGCTCAGAAATAGGACAGCAAGTTATTGCAAACACTTTTATGGATGACCTCGTTAGAGCATTAGCAGGTCCAGCAGTATCCATAGCGAAAGCAACTGGCGGAACGTTAGGTAATTATGCTAATTTTGGTGCGTTCTTAGCCAACAACAACACTATGGCTGGAATGGGCGGTCGTTCCTTGTCTCCAGAGGAGCGCCTTGCATTAGCCAACGAAACAAAAAATGAAGTTCGTCAGCAAAACCAACAAAAAAGTCTTTATGCTCGACTCTTTGATGTAAAAAATGTCGATTCACTGATCTCCAAATCAGTTATTCAAAATAAAGATATTTACAATACCCAAACAATGGTTGCCTCATTAGTAAATAAGCCTTTTCATTTTTTTGGAAGTATTAGCTCAAACCTCATAAAATTAAATCCTGACGTTGGTGCACAGGCCTCCCTTTATGATTACGGTGTTGATGAAATAGGTTACACTATTGGTGAGCGCGAAAGCACTTTAGTTGAAGATCCTTATGCCAATGCCGATATTGTTGAGCCACAACTTGCCGAGCTTAACGAAAAATATGGTAAGGTTTGTTTTGGTACAACTATTGAACCCTCAACTGGTAAAATAACTTACGAGAAAGCTCCGTCTTATTCCGATAGAGAAAAAAACAAGAGTGTTTGTGGTTCAGATAACAAGGACGAGATGTTCTTGAGATATCGTATGTTTGTAGCGGATAATATTACCATTAATAGCATAGCCTGTTATGAGAGTATCGATGAGACTTCGTGTCAAAATATTGCACTAGAAAACAAAACCAGCACTAGCACCAGCACAACACCGGTTGCATCTTCTAACTCTACATGCGCAGAGGGTTCTCGTAGTATAGGGCAAGCAGACGGCTATACCAATGGAACTAAACAAGTAATTACGTTGTGTGCCGTGAATGAATTACCCATTCAAGCAATTGATGGTGATAGTGCAGAAAGTACGCCTAGATCAAAATACTACGTAAATGGGGCAGAAAACAAAGCAATTGTTAGTTCAAAAATATCTTCGCAGGTAGTCGCAATGGTCAGGAAGGCTAAATCTGAAGGCGTGAATCTTGTTGCGATAAGTAGTTTTCGAACCAATGAACACCAAACAGAAGCCTGTAAACCACAGGGTGGTAAGTGTAGTAATAGTGGCTATAATATGCCAGGTATGTCAGTACACCAATCTGGGGAAGCAATTGACTTTCTTGACTCAAACAGGAATAGCACTGCAAATTGTAGAAATAGTATGGTGGGTGAACGTTGTGTCGGCACAGACCCGACATGGAACTGGTTATCAAAGAATGCTGAAAGTTTTGGTTTAAAACAATTACCTCGGGAGTCGTGGCATTGGTCTACGTCAGGCAATTAATATGAAAAAGTATATATCTTTCATTATACTGTACTTGGTAAGCTCTGTTCTCGTTTTTCAAAACACCGCATTTGCTATTTCGGCTGAACAAAAAAAACTAATAGACGGTGGAATACTGTATTACGATTATGAACAATGTGATCCATCATCTCCTTCTGTTAGCTCATCTGGGGGAAGCTTGGATCGATATTTACAAGTTTTAGCTTACCAAGAAAGCCGAGGGAATCCTACTGCAGGAGCTGGTGGATCATCTGCATCTGGTAAATATCAATACATCGGTAGCACTTGGAGAGCTCGTGCATCTTTGTACGGCCCAGCTGGCCAATATGCAACCGCGGCACAAGCACCCGAGGAGGTTCAGGATGCTGTTGCTTATATTGAATATACGCAAGCTTTTAACAGCCTGGGTGGAGACTTTGCAAAATTAGCCATTAACCACTATCTACCGGCTGCTTTAACCGATCCCTCAAGGATGGATGTCGTGCCTAATCCCGAAGCGGGCAATAAATATACCCCGAGAGAATATGGAAATATGATGTTAGAAAACATACAAAAAGGCGTAGGTTCTGACATACCTCTAAAATATAAACAAGCGCCTGAATTCGATATTTGGCTACAGAAGGTTGGTGGCATTCCCACACCTCTAGCTTCATCTTCATCTTCAACATCTAGTAAAATTATCGCCCTAGATCCAGGACATGGTGCAGTTGTCAACAATTACATTGACCCCGTAACAAAGCTTGGAGATAGGGAAACGGCAAATTCCCCAGAACGCGAAGACATGCAAGATGTAGCTAACCAAGTAAAGACTCAGCTTGAAGGTCTAGGCTATAAGGTAGTAATGTTAAAAAATTTGGCTACAGATGCTGTTTCTAAGCGTCAAAGAATAGATCTCGCTAAAGCAAATAAAGTAGATTTAGGAATTAGTCTTCATTCTGATTCTGGTTCCGGTAGCTTCGAGGGTTGGGCAGAGGTTTGGCCTCAATTTGTAGGAGGATATAGACAATCTTCTAATGATCAAAACATTAAGGTTACTTTTACAAACCAAGAGGTTGCAGATACTAGTAATTCGATAAGTGATATTTTTGCTACAGAACGTGATAAAGCTGAAAGAAGTGGGTCTGGAGTAACTAAAAAAGTGGTTGGCCAAGCTAGTTCATTTTCAAAAGATCGCGGACTACCATCATTTGGAGACCTGTCATTAATGCAACTATGGGCAGATGATATTCCGTGGGTTTATAACGAGGTTGGAGCGCCTGCCTCTGGGCTAACCAGCGAACAAAAATCTAAGTATGCTTCGGGCATTATAAATGGTGTGCGAGCATCAATGCCACCTAATGGCCAAAATACTACATCTGAATGTGGTTCTGGATCCGGATCATCTATGACACAAGGTAATGGTGACGTAATAGCAACAGCATTAACGTACGCTTGGCCTGACTATCGCGGCGAAGGATATACTACACCAAAACCAGAGTACGCAGAAGCTATAGCCAGAGCAAGAAGTTCAAGATCGTATATTGGTGGTATTAGATATCCGGGTATTGATTGTGGTGGATTCGTAACGCGTGTAATGTTAGATAGTGGCTATGAACCAGGGTATAATAATGCGGGGAAAGGCGGAGCTACAGCAACGCAATTGCAATGGGTAAGAGAAAACTGGCAGTTGATTGGGAGAGGTAATACTCTCTCGACCACAGACTTATTACCAGGCGATGTTGCTTTCAGGGTAACCTCTAGTGGATCCAATGATGGTCATACGTTTATGTATGTTGGCACTCAAGCTGGTTTTGGTGATGACGTTGCATCGGCGTCATTAGATGAGCGAGCACCTATGGCAGGCCGTGAGAACCCACTCTCAAATAACATAGAATGGTATAGAAAAAAATGAAAAAGTATTATTTGTTGTTTTTATTAATATTTACTTGTGTTGGTTTATCCGTTGTTTACGCCCTGATTGTATTTGATAGAAATGATGGGCTAAAGTTAGTTATTAATACACTTCCCGAGGATGCTAGCATCACTATCAACGATAAGCCAGAAAAACGTGGATCAACCCTCCTTCCACCAGGTAAATACACAATTAAGGTTTCTAAAGATGGGTTCTCGTCAAACACCGAAACTATAGAACTTAAGACGGAGCAAAAGAAACTTAACATTTCACTGACACCAACCTCCGCCGAAGCAAAGGAATGGGCTAAAAAAAATAATGAAAAGTATATGGAGTTTGAGAAAATTTCTGGCTATGAACTGCAAAAAGAAGGTGAAGAACTAGCGAACAATAATCCTATAGTTAAGTTTCTTCCTTTCAGGATGCCAGACTATAATATAGAATATCGAATGTCACAAGATGATAGAGTGATTGTTGATGTATACGCAGGAAACTCCGAGTTTCGAAACATAGCCATAAATACAATAAAAAGTTGGGGTATTGATCCTGGGGACTATCAAATTAATTTTATCAACTACAATAATCCCCTATCTGAAGGGTTAGGGGGTGAATAATGAAACGTTTGATTGTATTAATCTTTGTTGGTTTTATCTTGGTTTTATCTTGGTTTTATTTTAATAAATACTTGTCAAAGCAGGATCTGATTGTTAGTTTCCCTAATAGTACTAAAGGGTTGTCTGTTAACATATATAGCTCTTTGTCTGGAGAAGACAACCTACAAGTAGATAAGTCTTCACTTGTAGCTAGTAATATTTCACAAAATACCACGCTTAAACTCCCTCAAGGAACTTATCGTATAGTCAGCAACCAGAATAATGATTACAACAAAATAGATCAAAAAATATATCTAGGGGATAAACCCTATACTTTGGAGATTAACGGCGTCTATACTGATACAAAGCTCAAAAGTTTACTAAATAGTGAGAAACAAAGTATATTGAGCTCGTTACGCCAAGAACTACCGACTGTTGATAAATATTTTACTATCTCGGAAGGGAAGCTTTTCGAACAAGGAAACTGGTATGGAACAACCTTAGTCTCTAAAAGTACTGACATCTATAATAATGACACATTGCGAGTAATTTTAAAAAAACAAGATACACGATGGGTTGTAGTAACTAACCCCCCTCAAATTCTTGTCTCAAAAGTTAATAGCCCTGATACCCCTAGCTATATTATTAGAGATACAAACAACATGTAGTTATTAGGCTGTTGTAATACTTCTGCTTCAAGATTTCTTGGTTGTTTAAACAGTGATTGTGGTGCTGTTCTTTGTAAAGTTGTGTGAAATAATATCGGCGTCTGTGGTGGTTATAAAGGCTTGGTTATTTGATATAAACTCAATCAGACTTTTGCGCCGTAACCCATCAAGCTCCCCAAAAACATCGTCTAATAAGAGTAGTGGGGGTGTGTTATGTATATCTTCAAGAATTTGTGTTTCTATAATCTTTAGTGTTAGCAGGATGCTTCTTGTTTCTCCTCGAGACGCCACTCCTCGCATATCATGATTATTTATACTAATCAATAGATCATCTCGGTGTGGCCCAAAACCCGTAAACCCTCGTTGTTTATCTAGTTCGATATTTTCCTGTAGTAATTTTAGTAATTTTGTTGAGTAATCACTTTCTTGGTTTATCTTGCTTTCGTATTTTAGTTGAAGCTGATGATTACTGCCAGCAATTCTACTATATATATCACTAGTATAAGTATTTAAATATTTGATTATTTCCTTTCGTTTATTAACAATTTCTCCGGCTAACTCACAAAGTCTTATATCCCAGGCAAATATTTGCTTTCTGATATTCTCTGGGGATTGTTTAAGTAAACTGTTTCGTTGTCGAAGAGTTTGTATGTATTTGTTTCGAATCGAAGAAAACTGCTTATCTGTTTTTGCTAGTATTTCATCAATAAATAGTCTGCGCTGTTCTGGCGAGGTTGTTATTTGATATAGGTGATTTGGTTCAAACAACACTACCGGTATTTTTCTATCTACAGCAAGTCTCTTAAACCGCTTACCGTCGATATCGAATATAGTGTTTTCATCACGTTTAAGACGAGCGGTTCGTTGTGAATTATCATCCGTTAATAGATCTACTCGTGCCCATTCTTGTGAGTTGTTAACTATATGTTCTTTAGAGTTCTTTGTTGATGTTCCAGTGGATACTAAATACAAAGCATCTATGAGATTAGTTTTACCACTGGCATTAGGTCCAACAATAATGTTGACGCTTGGGTTAAATTCAAAAGAACTATCTAGATA
>CAZTWB010000037.1:0-6963 GCA_964617035.1 uncultured Candidatus Saccharibacteria bacterium | reverse complement strand
TTTAATCTTATAAAGTACTAGTGCCTATAATATCAAAATACTAAAAAATGTCAAGATATTTTTGTCAAATACTTATAACTAACCTAGAAACTTGACAATCCATATTATCAGGACTATAACTAAACATAGTACTTTATAAGATTAACAGCGTGTCAACACTATGGGTTGACGCGCTATTTTAGTTTAGGATAGGAAAATTATGATAAAAGTAGCAATAATCGAAGATGACCCCGCCATTTTACAAATGTATCGATTAAAATTTGAGGCAGAGGGTTTTAGTGTTTACACGGCAGAAAATGGCGAAGCTGGACTATTACTATGCGAACGACAAAAGCCAGATATTGTCTTGCTTGACCTAATGATGCCAATTATAAGTGGTGATGAAATGCTCGCTAAACTCCGCGAAACAGATTGGGGTAAAAATATGAAGGTAGTTGTTTTAACTAATGTAAGCGAGGCAAAAATTGCAGAGAAAGTTAAAGAACTTGGCGTGATAGAATTGCTAACCAAAGCTCAGCTAACCCCTGCTAGTCTAGTTGATAAGATACGAACCTTGGTTTAACATACCTATAAAATGACCGTTAATCCAGAAGTAATCAAAGAGAATGAAAGAAATAGAATATCAGACTTTGAATCTGCCAAAGATTTTGTATTTAACAGACTTGTTGACCACGAAAAGAAACTATTTGGTCGAGAGCAAGGTATTGCACGCACAAAATATTGGCTTGAGGAGCTAGGAAATCCTCAAGAAAACTATCCTTCTATTCATATTGCTGGAACATCCGGCAAGGGGTCAACAGCTTATATGACCAGCTCCCTTTTGTCTGCGCATAATCAAAACACCGGCACTATTACATCGCCCCATGTATACGATATTCGGGAACGCTTAATGTTAAATAATGCATTCATTTCAGAAAATGAATTTACTCAACTAGTTACAGATCTATTTAACCCAATTATCAAGCTACAACAGTCTGATTTTGGCCGTCCCACCTATTTTGAAGTTATGGTTGGACTAGCACATAAATGTTTTGCTGATCATCGGATTGATTACGGAGTTGTTGAAACAGGCATTGGAGGAAAATTTGATTCTACAAATACCATAAAACGTCAAGACAAGCTAGCTGTTATTACTAGACTTGGCTTTGACCACACTGAGATATTAGGTGACTCAATCACAAAAATAGCCGAACAAAAAGCAGGAATAATTCCCATTGCCGGACACGCTATTGCCCTGCTTCCAGATGACAAATCTGCTCAAGTTGCGATTGAGTCAGAAGCGAGCAAGAAAAACGCCACTTTGCGATTTGTCGACCCAAAAACGAACATACTCAATCTTCATCAAACGATTGATGGCATAAAGTTTGATTACTTATCAGACAATATGGCCGTAAAAAACATCGTCATTCCAATGCTTGGCGAATACCAAGCCGAGAACGCCTGCCTTGCCATAGCAACATTAGAATACTTAAGTAAAAGAGATAATTTCAGGTTAGAATCTCAAAAAATCAGAGAAGGTTTTTTAAGCACCAATATTCCTGCTCGTGCCGAAATAATACGCATCAATAATACCCCCGTAATAATTGATTCCGCCCACAACCCTCAAAAGCTAGAAGCACTATTTCGTATGATAGATTCACTAGATCTGCCCCATAAACCCATAATTATTTATTCGGCAAAAGCAACAAAAGATTGGCAAAAAACAATCCCCACAATAAGTAGCCATGCCGATAAAGTACTTGTTTCGCGTTTTTTTAGCAAGCAACAAGGACATCTCAAAAAATACTCGGCTAACCCTGAAGATATTGCCCAGCAAATCATAACATCCGGAGGCGATGCGTCTTGGTATGACGATCCATCATCCGCATTATCCATTGCCCTAAAAGAATCTAAACCTAATCAAGCAATTGTATTAACTGGCTCTATGTATATGCTTGGCGAGCTCCACGATCAGCTAATGGGGCTTAATAAACCAACACAATAAGTAGTTAGCATCTATTCCAGTGTTCATACCAATAGTTATAATTACCGTGTTTATACTTTTTGCTTCTAAAAGTTAGCGTAAACTCATTGCTGTATTCAGGAAAAAACCTAGTGCAAGAATAATCACCCAATACTCTGGTTATTATCAATCTTTGAGTATATGGTAGGAATAACCGGTACACATCTTGCCCTCCAATCACATAAAGATCCCCCTCCACCAAATCAAGAGCCTCATTAACAGAGGAACAAAGCAAAAAGCCTTTCCTCATTAATTTGTGTGATGATAAAACAATATTTTTCCTTTGAGGTAAGCAAGCATCCAAAGCCTTGTATGTCTTGTAACCCATGATAACAGTATTATTTAAAGTTTTTTGCTTAAAATAGCGTCTATCGCGAGGGATATCCCACGGTATGCCCGAATTATTAGCGATACCCCTTAGATCATCTATTGCAACTATTGCAGTAATCACACCCGTACTTTATCATGTTTAAGATATGGATTCAGATAAGACCTCACAAAAAGGTAGTGTTAAAGTTGCCGTAATCGAAGACGAAATTAGTATTTGTGATATGTACAAGATGAAGCTATCTTCTGCTGGTTACGTCGTAAAAACTGCACATAACGGGCAAGAAGGACTAGAATTGCTTCATGACTTCAGGCCACAACTCATTTTGCTCGACTTGAAAATGCCTATTATGAGTGGTGACGAAATGTTAGCTAAACTTAGAGAAACAGAGTGGGGTGCAGAGATTCGCGTAATCGTCTTGACGAACATTAGTAGAGATGAAGCGCCACGCAATCTGCAGTTTTTAAACATTGATCGATACATTGTTAAGGCGCACCATACTCCGTCACAAGTATTAGAAATTGTTCAAGAAATAATCTAACTCTTATCATTAGATAATATTTGTGCTCTTGCTTGTACAACTTAGGCTTTTGCCGTAACATACATATATGGCGAACAAGGTCGCAATTGTCGAAGACGATCAAGCAATAGCCCAGATGTACAGAATAAAATTCGAAGCAGAAGGGTACGACGTTGACACGGCCGAAAATGGTCTGCTCGGTTTAGAGCTTGCCGAAAACATGAAACCTGATATTATTCTGCTTGATCTAATGATGCCTGAGATGAACGGCGGAGAAATGCTTGCCAAACTCCGAGCAACCTCCTGGGGTAGAAATACCAAAGTAGTTGTTCTTACGAATATGGGTGAACAAGAAATACCAGAAGAAGTCAAACAACTGAACGTTTCAGCAGTAATCCTTAAGGCAGACATGACGCCCAAACAAGTAGCCGATCTAGTAAAAAAACTCCTGTCTTCTTAAAAAAATTTGTTTTAACCATTGATTTAACTGATAATAATACTTATGAACATTGCAATTGTTGGGTTTGGCGAACAAGGTCGCTCATCTTTTAATTATTGGTTTAGTAAAGGTGACGTAGTGGTTATTTGTGATAAAAAACGTGACCTAGAGCTTCCAGCGGGCGCTATCGATAAACTTGGTTACAGTTATCTGGATGATCTCCATGAATTTGATCTCATAGTTAGGAGTCCTGCGGTACATCCAAGAACAATCCTTGAAGCAAATCCAGATCACCCTGAAATTATCGATAAAATCACCTCTAATACAGAAGAGTTCTTTAAAGTATGCAAAGCACCAATAATTGGGGTAACTGGTAGTAAGGGTAAAGGAACCACCTCAACATTAATTGCACGCATACTAGAAGAGTCGGGTAAAAAGGTACATCTTGGAGGTAATATTGGCATACCTCCCCTTGACCTATTAAAAAACAATATATCCGAGAACGATATTGTTGTTCTTGAACTAGCGAACTTTCAGCTAATTGACCTTAGATACAGTCCGCATATTGCAGTGTGTTTGATGATTACAGAAGAGCACCTTGATTGGCACCCTGATATGTACGAGTATATTGATGCAAAAAAACAGATTTTTGCCCATCAAACAGTCAACGATGTTGCTGTATACAACGCCAAAAATGTTTACTCCACTGAGATAGCTACGGCATCTCCAGCACACTACAAGATAGGCTACGATGCACCCATAGACGAACATGAACCAGTTGAATCTACTGACGGAATTTACGTTGACGGCAATCATATCAAGGCCTTTGGTAAACATGTTGTCAGTTTGGGTGATATACACCTCAAGGGTCGTCATAATCTACAAAACGTCTGCGCTTCGATTGGCGCAACTTGGGACTTGATTGGTAAACAACCAAAAATTATCAAAAAAGCTTTAGACGGTTTTGTTGGCTTGCCACATAGACTTGAGGAAATCGGCACTCTAAATGGAGTAACTTTTGTGGACGACTCGTTTGGCACCAATCCAGCAACCGCAGAAGTAGCAATCAAAGCATTCAATCAACCAAAAGTATTAATCCTGGGTGGTTCAGATAAAAGTAGTGACTTCACCGACCTAATCAAAACCATCAATAACAGCAACATTCGCCACATTGTGGCAATTGGCGAAATGGGTCCACGTATTATAGAAATATTGAAAAGCTCGCCTAGTAATAAAAACACACCATATACGATAATAAACACTTCTCAAACAATGAAGGACATAGTATCTACCGCGATACACTTTGCTCAAAGTGGAGATGTGGTATTACTATCGACAGCTTGCGCCAGCTTTGATATGTTCGAAAACTATAAAGACCGTGGCGAGCAGTTTAAGGCAGAGGTTAATGCCCAAAACCTTGCATAACCCTTTGTAGTTGTTTTATGACGGGTTTTTCTGGTTGTAAAACTTTAGCTCTACCGTTTGATACTGTTTTTATTCGATTTTCAATCCAATGATAATGTGTGCACCCGAGAACAATTACATCAACTCCTTTACTGCAAACATCGTTAGTGATCATCGATATCTTTTCCTGGTCAATTTTACTTTCCTCGATCATTTTCGCCCAGTCACTACAATCAGGTTCTATTACCTCAATATTTTGCGCATAAGACTTCTTTAGCCCTTGATACCTATCGCTAGATAGAGTTGATGGGGTTGCCAAAACAGCAATTTTGTTTGATTTTGTACTCTCACAAGCTGGCTTAACCATTGGCTCCATGCCTATTAAAGGAACGGTTATTTCACTCCGCAGTCGATCTATTAACGTCGTTGTAACCGTATTGCATGCTATCACAATGACATCACACCCATCGGTAGTCATTTTTTTTAGAATCGGCAACACAAGTTTTATCAACTCTGCTTTTGTCTTTGTCCCGTAAGGTACGTTTTGGGGATCATTCATAAAAATAATATTGTCTTTCGGGAAAGCCTCTTCTATAGCCTTGGCAACTGACAACCCACCGACACCAGAATCAAAAACCCCTATCTTCATAAATTGCTTGTGGACATCTGAGCCCTTGTTGCTCTAATTACATTCTCAAACAATGCACACACAGTTAATGGACCAACTCCACCCTTAACGGGCGTTATTGTTATGTTGGGCAAGTTCCTAACTTCTTCTACTACATCACCAACTAAGCCGTTGCTATCAGTCGCAACACCCGCATCAACTATGACTGCTTTTTCTTTTATCATATCTTTTGTAATCAATCCGGGAACACCTGTTGCGCAAATTAAAATATCAGCTTTTTGTACCTCTTCTGTTAAATTATTGACTTTTTTGTTAACAACATGAATATTGTATCCAGACTGTATCCACATCTTTGCTAAAGGCCTACCAACCAATCTACCGTGACCAACAATCACCACTTGTTTATCTGTAAAATTCACGTTATATCCAGCCAACAGCCAACTGATAGCCATTGGAGTGGCAGGGTCATAGATGGCGTTTTTACCCAAAGCATCAACATCCTTAACTGGAGTGACGGAATCTAAAACTTCTGAGGTTTGTGATTTATCAGGCAATGGGATTTGAACGATAATTCCGTGAACATCATTGTTTTTGTTGAGGCTATTGATAAGCCTGATCGCTTGTGACTGATCAATAGTATGGACATCAACTTCAACTCCAATGTCTGCACCATAGTTCTGCTTTAATCTCATATAGCTATCAACAATAGGGTCAGGGTTGGTTCGAATAATCGCCAACTTAGGTGTAGTTTTATATGATTGACGCAAAGTTCGAACTTGTTTTGCCTGACGTTCTTTAATAAATCCAGCCAGCTCACCGCCATTTAATTCTTTCATATCTAATTTGTTATTTTAGCATAATTGAATAACGAGCCATCCTCTAAATAGGTCGTTATCAACTGATATACTTGATATATTGAATTTCTATGCGCTTGGTGGAGTGGTTGTGTTATTGTTTTTTGTTGGAGGCGTCTGAGAGTTTCCTCCGTTAGTTGATGGAGTTGCCTTTGCAGGAACAGACCCTTCATACTTTGCGTCGCCAAAGCCCAAAATCAACAATCCAACTAATGAAAATATTATCAATCCAAACACCGCAAAGACCGTATCTTTGCCGAATTTTTTAGCCAATTCTAAAGCAATTAATACGTACAAAACTAAGGCAGCTATCCAAAAAACAAAGCCGATTATTGGGATAACACCCCCTAAACCGACAATTGCCCACCAACCAGGCTTTCCAGCAATTTCGGCCAACACCCATCCGTTGTAAATTGGGATGATAGCTTTCCAACCTTCTACCCCGGCCTTTGTGAATACCTTCCATAATGCAACAATAGCAACTATCATAAAGACAAGCCATATGATCATAAAAAACCCTGAAAATATTAGCAATCCAGCAGTTGCCTCTGGACTAGCCGTTGAATTATATGTAGAATTGTATGTTTGTGCTAAAACATCAAGCATATTCCCCTCCTATGCTTTTAATTAATATGCTCGAATTATATACCTGTTTTGTTGAAAATAAAATGCTTTTTTGCAAAAACTAACATTTTACAAACCACCGTATATCTGTTAAGATATCTAGCGTGTTGGGCCAGTAGCTCAGTTGGTTAGAGCACCTGCCTCTTAAGCAGGGTGTCGAGGGT
>CAZTWB010000036.1:0-7159 GCA_964617035.1 uncultured Candidatus Saccharibacteria bacterium | reverse complement strand
TTACTGTGCCTTGTAAGATCTTAGCCATCTACTTAGCCTCCTTTATTAATTGTTCACTCAAGACCGTCAACATCCTAGCTAAATCACGACGTTTGTTTCTTATTGCGCGAGAATTTTGAGTTTCACCCAATACGATTTGGTGTCGTAATGAAGCGATTTCTTCACGCAACGTGGTAATTTGCTTGGTTAAATCTGTAGTTGATAGCTTTCTTATTTCTTGAATCTTCATATTAGTTTTCCTCTCTGACAAGGAATTTAGTCTTAATTGGCAACTTGTGTGCAGCAAGCCGCATAGCTTCGCGGGCTATGTCTTCTTCAACACCTTGCATTTCAAACAAAATGGTACCGGGCTTTACCTTTGCTACAAAGAAGTCTGGACTACCCTTACCGCTACCCATCTTTGTCCCTAAAGCCTTACGAGTTACAGGGGTATGAGGAAAAATTCTAATCCAAATCTTTCCGCCACGTTTAATGTAGCGTGTCATGGCCTGTCGTGCCGCTTCTATTTGACGTGATGTTATACGTTCCATACCTTGGGATTGTAATGCATACTGTCCGAAAGCAATTGTATTACCACTAGTAGCCACACCCTTCATCCTTCCAACACGGACTCTGCGGAATTTAGTTCGTTTTGGCATCAACATGGCTAAGCTACCTCTCCTTTATAGATCCAGACTTTTACTCCAATAATACCTGCCGGGGTCTGTGCTGGAATATATGCATAATCAATATCTGCACGTAATGTGTGTAATGGCACACTTCCGGCGATCTCTTTTTCTCTTCTAGCCATCTCTGCGCCGTTAAGTCGACCCGAAACTTCAATCCTAATACCTTTAGCACCGGATCTCATGGTAGAAGCGGCAGCTGACTTTATGGCGCGACGGAATGAAATACGTCGTTGTAACTGAAACGCGATATTCTCTGCTACTAACTTTGCATATAGTTCTGGTTTTTTTAATTCTTCAATATTTACCCGAACTGGTACTTTGTATATTGCCTCAATTGCAGATTTTAATTCTTGTGCGCCGGCACCTCCACGTCCAATAACAACACCAGCTTTGGCTGTTGATAATGTTACTGTTACTAGATTAGGTGAACGCTCAATGTCTACTTTATTAATGGCAGCTCTAGATCCAAGCTTGTCATTGATCATTTTGCGCACCTTAAGATCTTGTGTTAGGTACGTAGCATAGTCTTTTTTGCCAGCAAACCATTTACTTCGCCAATCTTTATTGACTTGCAATCGCATTGAAATTGGATTAACTTTCTGTCCCATTACTTTGCCTCCTTCTTCTCAGCTGATGCTTTGATAGCTTTCTTTGACTGTCTCTTGTCACCGTCCACTAAAACTCTAATGTGAGAAGATTTCTTCTGGAAAGGCAATGCACGACCATGAGCAGCTGGTTTGTATCGCTTAAGTCGTGGCCCAGGAGTAACGGTAATCTCAGTAATACGTAATGTACCTGGCTTGTAGTTATGATTATTCTCGGCGTTTGCTTGTGCAGACTTAATGACTTTTGCAACGGCCAAAGCGCTTCGTCGTGGGGTATGCTCTAGAATAACAAGGGCATCATTGACGCTACGACCGCGCACCAAAGAGGCTACGACCCCGGTTTTACGTGGACTAATACGTACCCCTTTTGCTATAGCTTGAACACTCATCTATTTGCCACCTTTCGCCAGCTTACCACCATGACTGCGGAATTTACGAGTAGGTGAAAATTCCCCAAGTTTGTGACCAACCATATTTTCTGTAATAAAAACTGGAACATGGACTTTACCGTTATGAACTGCAATTGTCTTGCCAACAAATTCAGGAGCAATTGTTGAGCTTCGCGCCCATGTTTTAATGATTGCTCGGTCTTCAGATCCCAATGCACTGACTTTTTTCGCCAATTTTGGATCTACGAATGGTCCTTTTTTTAGTGATCGACTCATAATTTCTTCCTACTTACCTTCTTTTACTTTCATGACGACTTCGCACAATCATCTTGTTACTACTCTTACGACGTCGAGTTTTGTAACCAAGAGTTTTCTGACCCCAAGGAGTACGAGGTGCTGCACCATGATTCTTGCCGCCACCAATACCATGACGGCCACCATCTCCACCACCATGTGGGTGATCTACTGCATTCATAACCACACCACGCACAGTTGGCCTAAATCCTAAATGACGCTTTCGTCCAGCTGAACCAATCTTGACGTTTTGGTGTTGGACATTGCCAACTACCCCAAGACTTGCTGTGCAGTCAATATTCACTTTTCTGACTTCACCACTTGGCAACTTAATTAATGCATATTCACCTTCTTTAGCAGAAAGTTGTGCGCTCGTTCCAGCGCTTCTTACCATTTGAGCGCCTTTACCCAGTTGCATTTCAATTGCATGAATAGTACTTCCTACTGGTATATTCTTTAATGGTAAACGATTACCAACCTCTATGGGCGTTTCCTCGTTTGATTCAATCTTCTGACCTACCGACATGCCACTTGCAGCTAAAATATAATGATACTTATTGTTACTATCTTTAATTCGAGCAATATTTGCAGAACGATTTGGATCATACTCAATAGCCTCAATCGTTGCAGTAGTGCCAGGGGCTAATTTAAAATTTAAGATGCGATAAAATCGTCGCGCACCACCACCGCGATGACGCACAGTAATCCTACCTTGATTATTTCGTCCACTATTTTGCTTTCGCTTGGCAATAAGTGATTTTATAGGCCGGCTCTTTGAGGTAACTTCACTAAAATCGCGTGTAGTCATTCCACGACGTGCTGGAGTTGTTGGCTTATACAATGTAACTGACATTATTTAGACTCCTTTTTCTTTGATGTGTCCTTTTTTGACTTCGCACTCTTCTTTGAATCTTCCTCTTCACCGAATAAATTAATTGAGCTTCCTTCAGCTAACCTAACATATGCCTTTTTGACCTTTGCGCGCTGGCCATCCACTGGACGATTACGCTTCTGGTACGATTTCTTTGCCTTGCCCTTAACGATCGCGATTTTCACATCATTCACTACTACGTCGAATTGCGACTCGACAGCTTTAGCTACCGTAAGTTTATTTGCGGCCATCGGCACATTGAATACATAAGTATTTAATGTAAGGCTTGATGCATAGGCTTTTTCGCTCATTCGTGGCTTTAGCGTCATAAATTTACTCATTATCTATCACCTCCAAGCCACTCATCAATAATCTTCAATGATTCTTTTGTGATAAGAATAGAATCAGCATTTAAGATATCAAAAACATTCAAATACTTAGCCTGTACGACTATCAAGTTCGGTATATTACGAGTGGCACGCTCTACTAAATCGTTCTTGTTGTCAACAACTAGCAATATTCTTCTTTCTGCTCCGAGTTTTGCAAGCAACTTGGCAGTTTCGTTTGTCTTTCCATCTTTTGACTCAAATGATTCGATAACTTTTATTTGACTGTTCTGTAAACTTAATGCTTGTTTGATAGCGGTTCGTTTTGACTGGGTGTTCAGAGTATGGGTGTAATTTTCTTGACCAGTAGGGCCAAATACAATACCACCGCCTCGCCAGATAGGGTTTCTGATTGACCCAAAACGAGCACGTCCAGTCCCTTTTTGCTTCCAAGGTTTGCGTCCACCACCACGTACTAATCCACGAGTCTTGGTTACAGCAAGGTTAGCACGCCCATTTGCTAGGTAAGCATGATAAGCTTGTTTTAATAAATCATGACTTTCAACTTTTAGCCCAAAAATGGCTTTATTTAATGTTTGTGTAGTAGTTGCCTTATTTCCAGTTTTCGTATATGTTGGAACGCTCATTACTTAGCCTCCTTTATAAGTACTAGACCTTTTCTCGGACCCGGAACAGCACCAGCTACAGCAATAATATTTAGATCAGTATCCACGAAAGCTACTTTAAGATTCTTAACAGTTACTCTTTCGGCGCCCATTTGACCAGCCATTTTCTTACCTTTGAAAATCTTCTGAGGGTACATAGAGCCGATTGACCCAGGCCTTCTATAGCTTCTTCCACCATGAGTTTTCCGTCCGCGGTGGAAGTTATGTCGTTTGATTGTTCCAGCAAAGCCTTTACCTTTGCTAGTTCCTACTACATCAACTGTATCACCTGCAACAAAAGAGTCGGCAGTTACTTTACTACCGACTACTAGATCTTCTGATACCTCATCAATTCGAAATTCACGAATTTTCTTTGGTGTTACCCCCGCCTTTTTAACATGTCCAGCTACTTGTTTGGAGAGATTCTTACCCTCTTCAAAACCAAGCTGAACTGCCATATACCCATCACTCTCAATTGACTTTATTTGAGTGACAACATTCGGACTAGCGGAAAGCAAGGTAACTGCCTGCAAGACACCATCTTCACCAATAGTGCTTGTCATGCCTACCTTTCTAGTAATTAATGCTTTCATAGTTCTCCTATTATTTCTTTACCGATTATTTGACATAAAAATCCTTGGCATATTGCAGTATTCATTGAAATGAACTTACGAGTATACACCAAGTAATTGAAAATATACCATATCAGATTAGCAGATTACCTATACCTCTGTCAATATGTTGTTTATTCTACTTCGTCTGGTTGGTGTATCTTTGCTTCTGATTTATTAGAAATTACTTCGTCTAATATTTGTTTTCTTACTTGATATCTTTTGTTAGTTGTTGACATAACGCCTTCAAGCATGCCGCTACTTAGCAATCTATTCAGTCCATTCAACGATAGATTACTGGGGTCTGTAGCGTCTTTTCCGAAATAATGAATTTCAAGGAAGTCACTCCCGTACTGTTCTAGCTTTCTTTGTTCATCTAAAGTTAATTGTTCGCCCTGTCTCCTCTTTAAGGCAATTGGGTAGAGCGAGCCCCTTAGGCTAATATCTCTAAATAGTCTGGTGCCGATACCCTTATCGCTCCCAATACTTATGGCCACATCCTGAAAATCCTGTATTGAAACAGGAATATCAAGATCTGGTATTTTTAAATCATTGTTAATCATGAAAGTATTATAAGCTAATATACAACCCTGTTTGAGCCCAATATCCAATCAGCATCGAGACTAACAGAACAGCTGTTACAATCTTCTTATCTGTCTTCAACTTGTTTTTACTGATCAATAACAAACCAACTATCAAACCAATTGGGATAGGTATGATGATTCCACCAATAGACACACGAACCCAAATGTAGCCCAGAATTAATGCGATAACTAATTTCAATAAATATCTGTTATCCGCTAAATTTTTGTGATTTTTCTTTTTTGTTTGTTTTGCTGACACTAACTAGTAGTTTAGCACATTGATCTTAGTACAGAAATGCTACATTTTGATCTCTGCATCACAACCAGCCGGAAGCGACAGATTCATTAGGTTATCAATTGTTTTAGGTGTTGGCTCTAAAACATCGATTAATCTTTTATGTATTCGCATTTCAAATTGTTCACGCCCTTTTTTATAAACATGAGGACTCTTTACAACTGTATAGGTTGTTTTTTGAGTAGGTAATGGAATCGGCCCAGCAATTGTTGCTCCAGTCCTAAGCGCTGTTTCAACAATTTGCTTTGCCGATTGATCAATAACTTTATGATCATAAGCTTTAAGTCGAATACGTATCCTAGGTTTTGTAGATTCTGGTTTTTTGGCAGTTGCCATAGAATAAGCTCCTTTATTCTAGTGATGTAACATCTTTGTATAGTATTTAAGCACATATACAACGACTTTTAGTCATCACGATTAATTTACATTTACTATTCTACATTAATATCATAGTTCTGTCCAGATGTTTCATCTGAACATAAACCACCATAAGCCTGTTGATCTTGGCTATAATCAATCTCGATATACTCGTCTGGAGTAGTGTCTAGTCACTTTTCTCGATCCACTTCACTAAATCAATCAAGTTCATAAGCCTTCATTTCTTCTGAATCGAAGTATTCAATACTCATATTTACAAATATACCATGCCTTATAAATTGAATGAGCCGAGGATATGCTCGGCTCATTCGTTTATTTTTGGCTTCTCGGATTACTTAGTAATCTTGGTTGCAACACCAGCGCCAACCGTTCGGCCACCTTCACGGATAGCAAATCGTTGACCTTGATCCATTGCAATTGGCTGGATCAACTTAACCTTAAACGTAACTGTATCACCAGGCATTACCATTTCTTTATCGGCTGGTAGTTCAACCTCGCCAGTCACATCCGTTGTACGGAAGTAAAACTGAGGTTTATATCCTTTAAAGAATGGTGTGTGTCGTCCACCTTCTTCTTTAGTTAACACATAAACTTCTGCGTCAAACTCTGTGTGCGGTGTGATAGTTCCAGGCTTTGCCAAAACTTGACCGCGCTCTATATCATCGCGCTCAATACCTCTAAGCAAAATACCAACGTTATCGCCAGCTTGACCTTGATCAAGATTCTTCTTGAACATCTCAACACCAGTAACAACACTCTTCTTAGTGTCTCGGATACCGACAATCTCAACTTCGTCGTTAATCTTAACGATACCTTGTTCAATACGACCAGTAGCAACCGTACCACGACCCTTGATTGAGAATACATCTTCAATGGCCATCATAAATGGTTTATCTAGATCGCGTTTTGGTTCTGGAATAAATTCATCCATAGCCTTAACAAGTTCCATAACTGCATCCATATCAGCTTCAGAGCCTTCAAGAGCTTTAGTAGCAGAGCCTTTTATAATTGGAGCATCTTCATCAAAACCATTCTTTTCAAGTAGTTCACGAACATCCATTTCAACAAGTTCAACAAGCTCTGGATCTGCAAGATCCATCTTGTTTAGGAATACAACAATCTTTGGCACTCCAACTTGTCGAGCCAAAAGAACGTGCTCACGAGTTTGTGGCATAGGACCGTCCGCTGCCGAAACAACCAATACAGCACCATCAACCTGCGCCGCACCGGTAATCATGTTCTTGATGTAGTCAGCGTGACCTGGCATATCAACGTGTGCATAGTGTCGCTTTTCGGTCTCGTACTCCTGGTGAGAAACTGCAATGGTAATACCTCGTTGTTTTTCTTCAGGGGCATTATCAATTTGATCATAATTGATAGGTTTGTTTACGTCGCTTGGCAACCGCTTGGAAAGCGTATGAGTAATTGCCGCTGTTAATGTTGTTTTACCGTGGTCAACGTGACCCATTGTGC
>CAZTWB010000035.1:0-7306 GCA_964617035.1 uncultured Candidatus Saccharibacteria bacterium | reverse complement strand
CCAGTTAATTCACATTTTTGCATAACAGGGGTATATTGTACACAATGTCTGTATACAAGTCAACTGTTGTTCAAAGAGGATAACTGATATACTCTAATTATTATGCTTACAGAACTTGGCTTAATCGGAGTACTGATTTTTTTACTCATGCTTATAATCTCTCTGAGTTTCCATGAAGCCATGCATGCTTTTGCTTCTCATTGGTTGGGTGACACAACAGCTAAAGATCTAGGACGGTTAACATTAAATCCATTAAAACATGTAGACCCATTTACAACAATAATCTTGCCATTAGTATTATTATTACTTGGAATGCCCCCATTCCTAATAGCAAAACCAGTGCCTTTCAATCCGTATAGAGTTAAATATGGTGACTATGGAGCAGCGCTTGTAGGATTAGCTGGACCGTTAAGTAACTTTCTTCTTGCGATTGTAGCGGTATCAATTTTGAGGCTCACAGGTGTAGCAGTAGGTACAACATTGTATCAATTTTGTAGCATGTTTATTCAGTTAAATATTGCAGTTTTTGTGTTTAATATGATTCCTTTTCCGCCACTTGATGGGTCTCGTGTTTTGTACGCATTTGCACCTGAACCACTAAGAAGGGTTATGCAACAGATTGAATCTTTTGGCTTAATGGGTATTTTTATATTCATGTTTCTACTATTTCCTTTACTTGTCCCCATCGTGAATTACCTAAACAATTTTTTCTTCCAGGTATTACTATAGAAAGGATGCTTGCATAGGGTTATAATATTGGTGGTCAGGTTATCATCCGTCTATGATTATCTAACACCATCTGATAGGGATTTTATACCACATAAACCGTGGTTTATGTGTGCAAGAACCCACCTAGATATTATCAGATTAATCAAGGGTGATAGCTTGACTTTTGTCTTCGGGGTGTGGCGCAGTTGGCTAGCGCGTACGGCTGGGGGCCGTGAGGTCGCAGGTTCAAGTCCTGTCACCCCGACCATTCAGGATTTTATGGGTTTCGAAGTACGTTTTGAACGGCTCTCCCATCTGATAATCAACTACTTTTTAGTTATCTATGTGCGTTCTGAATTATAAACAGTCTATCGATGTCGATAGTGGTAGTTGTGACTTTTGGCAGTAACTGCACTTTACGGAGCCTCCTACTACTATGCTGCAAAGGTGGCGAGTTGTTTACGAATACACTAAGGAGTTGTGTGTTTGCTTTAATGGGTTGCATAAAGGGGCGTAATTGATATAAGCTAAACGGTAATAATGGATTATTAAAAAACCGAAATTTAAACAATGACTGATACAGACAAGCAATATATCTACGAAAAGGCAATTACCACCGATAGGCCTGCTGAATTGTTGGCTCGTAAGCATGGATATGATAGCATAGCCCAGTTTGCAGAAGAGCTTCCAGAAGGCGCAAGAATACTTGATGTCGGTGCAGGAACTTCGCCTTTCGGCAAAGAAGTTGCAAAATTACGGCCTGACATTACTTGGATTAATTTTGATTATAGTTATCAAAATCCAGAAATATTAGAAGAAGCAGAATATGGTGCCCCATCCAATGTAGAACATATTCCTGGAGATGCTACTAGGCTTGATGAGGTTTTTGAGGCAGAGAGTTTTGACAGCGTTTTTTCTTATTGGCTAATGCCACACTTATCACTTGACAATGCTGAACCCGCTAAACGAACAGCGGAGGCTATGGTCTTAGTTACGAAACCGGGTGGTCAAATATCGGTAGGTCCAATTGTGGGCAAAAAGCGTTCTTTGACCATAAAGTCCGGTGGCTCGCTAAAAATTGTTAAAAATAAGGATAAAAATACGGAGTCTTATGTACGAGAGATTGTTAGTGGTACGAAGCTTTCTGGAATATCACGTACTATACAAAAAATGCCAACGAAGTAGCAACGCCTTTTTTTGGTACAACTAGATACGGAAAACGTGGAGGTAAGATACCTAAGATACTTAACCCCAATACTGGCGAATACGTCTCTGCGATTTCTGGTAGAGGTATTCACACTCTAGGTCGCTTGGCGATAGCCCTAGCCCAACATATGGTTAGAGAGAATAAGTTACATAAATAGAGCCATAGCTTTCTTTTATGCAACTATTACATAATTAGCATGGAGTCGCCATAACTTAAAAACTTGTAGTCATTATCTAGAGCAACTTCATAAGCATGCATTAAATTATTCCATCCCGCAAAAGCAGAAGCCATCATAAGAACAGTTGATTTCGGCGCATGAAAATTAGTAAGCATCGCATCTATAACCTTAAATTTGTATCCGGGATATATAAATATATCTGCCTCGCCAGAATAATCTCTTTCTTTTGGTGTTTCGGATTTGTATAAGTATTCTAACGTTCTAGTTACGGTCGTACCAACAGCAAAAATCCGGTTGCCGTGTGCTTTTGCTTTATTGATAGATTTTATTGTTTTTGCAGGAACTTCAAAGTATTCACTGTGCATTTTGTGTTGCTCTATTACATCTGTACGGATAGGTAAAAACGTACCTAAACCGACATGTAATGTTATAAATACGACAACACCACCTTTGATCAATATTTTGTTAATTAAGGTATTTGTAAGATTTAGTGATGCAGTCGGTGCAGCTACAGATCCATTTGTTTTTGCGAATTCGGTTTGATATCTTTCGACATCTTGTTTGTTTGATGATCTATGCATATATGGAGGCAGAGGAACATCGCCATGTTTACTACAAATATCAAAGATGTCATCTTTGCTAGTAATTTCTACAACTCCATTGCTGTGAACTTGTCCAATACTAATAAAACTACCACCAACTTGGTATATTTCGCCTTCGTGCACCTTTCCTTTATGTAATGCCTTCCATTTGTGTACGTTAATATCTTTAGAGTGCCTCTCAAGCAACACAAACTCTCTTGTCTTTGCACCATATTTTGCCATAATCCTTGCCTTAATAACTTTTGTATCGTTAATGACTACAACATCTCCTGGATTGATGTATTGATCAAGCTTACTATAATTGCTATGCTCAATACTTCCACTATCCTTGTTTAGAACAAGTAGCCTACTGGTGCCACGTTCTAATGGAGGCTGCATGGCTATTTTTTGAGTGGGTAATTTATAAGTGAAATCGTTGATATGCATAGATAGTATTCTAAGGTAGAATAGATGGTAATGAAAAGTCTAAAGTTTAACCACATAGAGGCGGAAAATATACAAAATGGAATTCAGACTGCTACACTTCGGATAGGTGATGATAAAAGCATTACTGTTGATGATAAGATAGTAGTAGTTGATAAAGTTAAAGAAGATCAGCCAGAAACCTGGACTGATATAGGTGTAGCTACTGTTAATAGAGTGTCGATACAAAGAATTGGTGATTTGGATCTTGAACAGGGAAATTTTGAAAAATTTGGGTCAACTTCAGAGTTATACGAACAAATGGCGTTATTTTATGGTGATATCGTAGATGAGAATACCCATGTAAAAGTAATAGAATTTGATTTTATGCCAAAAGACAGGCAGAATAGAGTAAAAATTAATGATGATAATATAACAACGAAACTTGTCGAAATTCAACTGTTTGGAGATGGTGGTTCTAGAGGTAATCCAGGCCCTTCGGCTAGCGGGTATGTAATTATTGACATGAATAATCGGGTGATTGAAACAAACGGAGAGTTTTTAAATATAACTACCAACAATCAGGCTGAATATCATTCTCTGCGATTGGGATTGGAGCGAGCTCATCAATTAGGTGCTGAGATTGTTCACGTATATATGGATAGCATGCTGGTCATAAATCAGATGAAGGGTGTTTTTAAAGTGAAAAACAAAGACCTTATCGGGGTTTATATGATCGTGAAGGAACTTACCTCTAAATTTCGTAGTGTTGATTTTACACACGTACCTCGAGAGTATAATAAATTAGCTGATGCTGAAGTAAATAGAATCTTAGATGCTAACCAGAATCTGGTATAATTATTCTGCCAGGTTATCGACTAGTCGCTCTGTACTTAAGGTCATTAACGGTAATATTGATTTGATGGTCATAAGTACAGAGAGGAAAGTCCGGGCAACATAAGGAAAGACAGTTGCTAACAGCAACCAGAGGCAACTCTAGGGAAAGTGCCACAGAAACAAGACTGCCTCGTATCCGTTGTTGATATACTAACCATAGATCATTGATATCAGCAAAGGATACGAGGTAAAGTTGAAAAGAGTAGGGTAAGAGCCTACAGTTGATTATGGTGACATAACCAAAAGGTAAACCCTGTCTGTTGCAAGGTAGCGTATCATATTGTGCGTTTCGTACATTAGTATCCTGCTAGATATGCGCGCGAAACCCGCTTGATCTGCAAAGCAATTTGTAGACTAGATAGATGGCTAGTAATAACAGAACCCGGCTTATAGATAGGCTGGCACACAAAATCACACTTGATAAGTGTGATTTTGTAAGTTTAATCCAACACCTAATTGTTCGAATACTACTTGCTGTTTTTTGATACTATCTTTGTCACTTCGCTAAAGGCCACAGGTTCATTAACAGCGAGCTCTGCCAGTATCTTGCGGTCAAGGCTGATATTAGCAGTCTTTAGGTTTGCTATGAGCTTACTATAAGTCGTACCGTTTAAACGTGCTCCTGCATTAATTCGAGTATTCCAAAGCTGTCTAAAAGTTCGTTTTCTGTTTTTGCGATCACGGGTGGCATATTGTAGGGATCGTACTATCGCTTGTTTGCCTCTCTTAATACTTACTCTATTGCCATGAGTCATGCCACGAGTCGATTTACGAATCTTATTATGTTTTTTCCTGGATGTGGTTCCTCTTTTTACGCGCATATATCTATACTCCTAAGTTTCTCTTAATTGACTTAACTACCTTGCCTGATGCTGTTTGTGGTACGGCGAAGTTACGTTTACGAGCAGCACCTTTCTTTGAAAGGTTATGTCCTTTGAATGAATGTCCATGCATAACCTTGCCACTCTTTGTTACTTTAAAACGATCTTTTGTACCACTATGCGTCTTTAACTTTGGCATTTGTATTACTCCTTATTGTGAATATTAGTTGTTTTCCGCTGAATTGAGGCTTCTGGTCAATTATTGCTTGTTCACCAAGAGCTTCGATGATTTTTTCTGCAAGTTTGAATCCGAGTTCTTTATGTGCCAGTTCGCGCCCCCTATAGAAGATCGCAAACTTTACTTTATGTCCTTCTGAAAGAAATGTAAATACTTTCTTAAGTTTAACCTCTAAGTCGTGCTGTCCTATCTTAAGACCTAATCTGATTTGTTTAACATCCAATGCTTTGGCGTTGCGTTTATTTTTTTGTAATTGTTTGGTCTTTTGGTAATTGTATTTACCCCAATCAATTATCTTCGCTACGGGAGGGTTTGCATTTGGAGACAACTCAACTAGGTCAAGTCCTTCATTTCTTGCAACTTTTAGAGCCTCAACTCGACTCATGATACCCAGCTGTCTTCCGTCCTCGGTTATGACTCGAAGCTGTGGTGCCCGAATCGACTCGTTCAGGCGGGTTTCTTTGCTAATACTCAACTCCTTTTAATAAATTAATACTCTGGAGAATTTTAACAGATATTAAAACAGGGGTCAAGCTTTTGCTTAGAGTTGATGAGATAACTTTGGTCTGAATTGTAATGATTCGGCTATATGCATTGGTTCAATATTCTTTGATTGATCTAGGTCGGCAATGGTCCTCGCTACCTTTATTGTTCTCATGTAACTTCTCGGTGAAATATTAAGCTTTTTTGAAGCGCTATCGAGGAGTGATTTGGCGCTTGGGGACAGACAAGCGGTATCTTTAATGTCCTGATTATTCATTTCGCTATTTGTTTTAGTTTTTGCGAAACGTACTTTTTGAATTTGTCTTGCATCAGCAACTCTTTTAGCAATCATTGCACTTGATTCTTCTGTGTTTGTGCCAGCGAGTAAGCATTTGTGCTCTATATTATCTACATTTGAAAATATGTCTATTCTGTCTAGTATAGGTCCGGACATTTTTTGTTGGTATTTAGCTATCTGTTGAGGGCTACAATAGCACTCCTGGTGTGTATTATAGTAACCGCATGGGCAAGGGTTGGAGGTTGCAACCAAAATAAAGTTTGCTGGGTAAGTGGCAGTTCCTTTGGTTCGAGTTACGGTAATCATATTATCCTCAAGAGGTTGGCGGAGTGCCTCTAGTGATGATCGCTTGAATTCAGGTAACTCATCAAAGAACAGCACTCCTTTATGGCTAAGGCTAATCTCTCCTGGCTTTGGATAATTGCCTCCACCAATAATCGCTGTATCACTTGCAGTGTGGTGGGGTGATCTAAATGGCCTGCTTGTCACTAAGTCGTCAAAGTCGTGACTTATTAGGCTGTGCAGATGGGTTACTTCAAGTGACTCATCTATAGTTAGATTCGGAAGAATACTAATCATAGCTTTTGCAAGCATACTTTTGCCAGTTCCGGGAGGCCCGTTTAATAGTATATTGTGACCTCCAGCCGCGGAAATTTCTAAACCTCTTTTCGCAACTTTTTGCCCAGCAATATATTCAAAAGTATAGGAATAGGAGTCATTTTGTTTTGGGTGTGTTTGCGAGAGACTGGGCACACTCTTGTGTTTCTGAATTAATTTATTACAAGATAAATGGAGGTAGAGCTCCTTAATAGAAGAAACGGGGTAGATATTGATCCCATCTAGTAACTCGGCCTGTCTTAGGTTTTCTCTGGGAATATAAAAATCTATAATATTTTTAGATTTTTTGGCAGTTAGGATTTTTCCAATAATACCTCTAATTGGTCTGACCGAACCATCAAGACCTATTTCGCCCATAAATACAGAGGGGTTATGGGGTGCGTTAACTAATTTGCTTGCAGTCATTATGGAAGCAACAATTGCTAAATCTAGGCTAGTTTCTACTTTCGGGGTATCAGCAGGTGCTATATTGATTGTGATTCGTTTTCTGGGTAGGTGGATTGAATTGTTGGCGAATGCACTACGTATGCGTTCTTTTGATTCGTCTATAGGCCTACCTACGTGCCCAACAATAACTATGTTTGGAAGCCCGTTCGAAAGCTGGCACTCAATATCTAAAAGTATTCCATCGTATCCAAGATCTAAAACACTGTGGATTGTATTTCTCATAACTAGTATCTTGATTGTACATACCGAGTTTAAGTTAAACAAAAGCAACAACCCATCAAAAACTTTGTTGATGGGTTGTTAGTTATTGGAAGGTTGTGTTTGTTAAGGTTTTTTTGAGTGTTTATTATTCTTATTGGAACAACGGCTTGCGAGAAGCCGTTGTTGTTGAGTCGTTTTTGTTTTTG
>CAZTWB010000034.1:0-7344 GCA_964617035.1 uncultured Candidatus Saccharibacteria bacterium | reverse complement strand
TTCTTAACAGCAGAACCGGTATTGTTATAGGCATCAACCAACTCTAGCGCAATACGATCTTCCATACTCATTCCACTTCTAGCACGAGCAGCCTGAACAAACCACATAATTGTTAAGTGTTGCTGACGTTGCCCTTTAACCTCGAAAGGAATTTGATAGTTTGCTCCACCAACACGTCGCGAACGGGTTTCTAAGCTTGGTTGAATATTTTTTAACGCCTGTTCAAAAACATCAAGTGGATTCTTAACCTTTAGTTTATCGGCAGATTTTTGCATTCCACCATAAACTAGCCTTTCAGCAATTTGTTTCTTGCCATTAAGCATTACTCTATTGATTACTTTTTGTACTTGCACGCTATTGTACAGGCGATCTGGTTGAATATCACGAACTAGACTCTTGGTTTTCTTCCTAGGCATGATTATTTACCTGCTTTCTTGGTGCCGTACTTAGAGCGACCTTGTTTACGGTTTTCTACACCTTGTAAATCTAACGCACCACGCACAATATGGTAACGAACACCAGGAAGGTCTTTTACTCGACCACCCCGAATCATTACTACAGCATGTTCTTGCAAGTTATGACCTTCGCCACCGATATAAGCCCAAACCTCATGACCATTTTGCAAACGAACACGGGCAACCTTTCGAAGCGCAGAGTTTGGTTTTTTTGGTGTCTTGGTAGTCACCTTAACACAAACACCTCGCTTGAACGGTGATGGTTTCTCGTAATTGGTTGTTTTTAGGTTATTCACCACACGGTGAAGAGCTGGCGACTTAGATTTCTTGGTCACCTTGGCGCGTGGTTTGCGCACTAATTGATTGATTGTTGGCATTGATTCTCCTTTACTGAGTTGTAATCTACCGCAACACTGCAAATGCCAATCGCAGAGGCTCGAACTACTTATTTAACTTGAATATTTTAACAAATTGATGTAATTTTGGCAAATCTGCAATCTTATCTAGGCCACTGCAGTAGTTTGCTCTTGTTCTATCTGACTCTCGTCCATTGAACTTTCAGAATTATAGCCTGTACCAACAGGAATCTTGCGACCCAAAATAACATTCTCTTTCAGACCATACAGCTTATCGACTCGTCCACTAGTCGCAGCAGAAATCAGAACACGTGTTGTGTCTTGGAAACTAGCGGCACTTAAGAATGACTCTGTAGAGAGAGATGCTTTGGTGATTCCCAACAATAACTGACTATACTGTACAGGCTGTTTGCCAGAAGCTTGGAGCTTCTCGTTAGCATCTTGAACAGCAATCTTACTTGCGATGTCGCCTGTTACAAAATCACTGTCACCAATATCTTCGATCTGAACTCGACTAAACATTTGTCGAACGATAATCTCAAGGTGCTTGTCGGAAATGTCTTGACCCTGAGAAGCAAATATCTTCAAGATTTCGTTCATTATATAACGTTGTGTCGCTTCAACACCCTGAAGTCTTAACAATTCATGCAAATTAATTGAACCGTTGGTTAGTCTTTGTCCGGCGACAACTTCATCGCCATCTTTAACCTGAAGTTGCTTGAATCCTGGAATCTCGTAACGAATTGCTGACTGTTCACCAGGAGTAATGAAAATTGACTTCTTAGTAACTTTTGCTTTACCTGCAACAGGAGCAATCAATGGATTTGCACCTTCTTCTTCAGATGCGATAACATCACCAATACTGACTTCAGCATTATTCTTAATATGAGCTTTTCGTTCGCCAAGCGGATACTCGACCGGCTCGTCAGCTTTAGCTTTTACTTCTACTACGTAGTGATCGCCGTCTTCCCAAGCCTTAACTGTGCCAGATATATCAGAAAGAAATGCTTGACCTTTTGGTGTTCTAACTTCAAAAATCTCTTCTACACGTGGCAAACCTTGAGTAATATCATCAGCTGCAGCCGAACCACCACCGTGGTATGAACGTAGGGTTAGCTGTGTTCCTGGTTCACCAATTGATTGAGCAGCAATGACTCCGATTGGATGATAGCCAGACACTAGTTGGCCGGTAGCTGGATCAAGCCCATACGACTTACGAGGCACACCTTTTGCTGAAAGAGCAGACAATGCACTCATAATTCTCACACCATCCAATGACTTATCGTCTTCAATCTTTTGCGCTATTTCTTTAGTGATTAATTCACCCTTTTTGGCAATAGAACCAACATCTTCCGCCAAGAAACGCCCTTCAAGTCGAGACGAGTATGAAGTTCCGATTTCCTCGGCATCTGAACGATTCAAAGCGAATCCGGGATCATCTTGATCTGACTCATCTTCGATCGTAAATACATCTTGTGCTACATCTACCAAACGACGAGTCAAGTATCCTGAGTCGGCCGTCTTTAGAGCTGTATCGATCATGGTTTTTCGTGTACCACGAGTAGAAGTAAAGTACTCTAACGGAGTCAAGCCTGCTTTATATCCAGATTTAATAGGTAACTCGATTGCTCGCCCGGTTGTATCCATTGAGACACCAAGCATTCCCACCGCATTCTTAACCTGTCCAATATTTCCACGTGCACCAGATACAACTGCCGTTGCCATAGCGCTGTCTTCGTCGGCAAATTGCTTACTTAAGGCATCCTGTACTTTTGCGTCAACCTTTAGCCAGTTCTCAACGGTATGTCTATAGCGTTCTTCTTCTGAAATGAAGCCTTGTTCATATTGTTCACTAATTAGCGCCGTTCGTTCATCACCTTCATTAATTATCGCATCTAGACCTTCGACATCACGGAAATCATCCATCCCAAGAGATAAGCCTGACTTAGTTGCATATTCAAACCCTATAAACTTAAGGTGATCAGCAATCTCTGCGGTCTTTGCTTGACCATAAATTTGATATATTCCTGAAAGAACTGTGTTTAGCTTCTTTTTGGTCATTGTGTCATTCTGGAATGCAAAATCTTCTGGGAAGATTTCATTAAACAGCAATCGACCAAGAGTTGTTGATCTTATCTCGCCCCTAAAAGGAAGTTTGACGTAGCTTTGTAATGTAATCTTACCTGCATCAAAAGCCATGACTGCTTCAGCAAGATCGGAAAACTGCATCGATTCTTTCTTAGTGCCAGGTCGTTCGTAGGTTAAGTAATAACAACCTAAAACTATATCTTGTTCAATATGTAATATCGGCGAACCATCTGCCGGCTTCAACAAGTTTTTATTAGCAGCCATAATTTCTTGAGCCTCTTTTTGAGCAGAATCAGATAGAGGCAAGTGTACTGCCATCTGGTCTCCGTCGAAGTCAGCATTGAATCCTTTACATACTAAAGGATGAAGCTGAATTGCTTTACCCTCAATTAGTATTGGCTGGAAGGCCTGAACGCTTAAGCGGTGCAAGGATGGTGCACGATTAAGTAAGACATACTTACCTTTAATAGCCTCATCGAGTGCGTCCCAAACGGGTGTTTCTCCAGCTTCTATCATTCGAGTCGCAGAACGAATGTTATGAGCATAATCATTAGCTATCAAACTACCAATTACAAATGGTTTAAATAACTCTAAGGCCATCATCTTTGGAAGTCCACACTCATTAATTGACAGTTCTGGTCCAGCAACGATCACTGAACGTCCAGAGTAATCAACGCGCTTTCCGAGTAAGTTTTGACGGAATCGTCCTTGCTTTCCTTTTAGGACATCACTTAGTGACTTCAATCGACGACGTTGACCCGTTGCAGCCACGGCACGTCCTGAACGGGCATTGCCGTTATCGATCAAGGCATCTACAGCTTCCTGAAGCATTCGTTGTTCATTCCGACAAATCACTTCTGGAGCGTTCAAATCCATTAATTTTTTCAATCGGTTATTACGATTAATCACCCGACGATACAAGTCGTTCATATCACTCGTAGCAAATCGTCCACCAGTAAGTTGAACCATTGGTCTAAGATCTGGAGGAATAACCGGTAATACCGAAATACACATAGAGCTAGGTTTAATATTGGCGGCATCCATGCTCTCAAGAAGTCGTAATCGCTTCATCAGCTTCTTCTTTCGTTGACCTTTGGCATCATCAGATTCTTCAGTTAAAGTTTTAATGAGTTCTTTAAGATCAATTTCTTCAAGCAAGTCTTTTATTGCTGAACCACCCATGCCAACTTCGATTATATCTACTAACTCATCAGGCAAATTATAATAGTCATTTTCGCTAAGTAGACCTAATTTAACTAGAGACTCAACCTGAGCTTTATAGGCTTCAAAGGCCTGTGCAACTTCTTCAAGTTCTTTGCTCTGCATTTCAGCTAATGCCTTAATATTGGCATCGTCCTTCTTGGATTCTGATTCATATCTTGCCTTTATAGCTTCTTGAGCTGCTACAAACTCTGCTTCTTTGTCAGATAGCATTTGATCCCGCTTTGCGGTATCAACAGATTTAACGATAAAGCTTGCAAAATAGGTAACACGCTCAAGGTTCTTAACAGTCATACCGAGCAACAAGCCTACTGCACTTGGAGTTCCTCGCAAAAACCAAATATGAGCCACAGGACTAGCCAATGCAATATGCCCCATCCTTTCGCGTCTCACGATACTCCTGGTGACAATCTCACCATTCTTATCAACTGCCGCCTCACGCGAACGAACACCTTTGTATTTGGCATCATGAGGGTTGATGTCCTTTACTGGACCAAAGATTCTTTCACAAAATAGGCCATCACGTTCAGGTTTTTGAGTCCTATAGTTAATCGTTTCTGGTTTAGTAACCTCACCATATGACCAATCCAAAACATCTTCGCCACTTGCAACAGCTAATCGAACTGCGTCAAAATCAGAAATAGTTGGTCCGTTAGAATATCGCTTCATTATTTTGCCTCCTTTTCTTCTTCATCTGTAGCAGATTCGCCATTAACTACATTTGCCCCTACGCTAGCATGAACTTGGTCATCAAGCTCAAGCAAATCGAATTCATCAACACCATCTTCGGCTGATATGTCAACATCAGAAATCTCAGGGGTTGGAACATCAATGTCTGATTGATGACTAGCCTCGTCTTTAATGTTTTCCGCCAAAATATCTTCCGCATCGACAGCCTTATCTGGCAACAATAAATCGACTTTCAAAACAAGACCTTGTAGTTCCTTAACTAAAACATTAAAGCTTTCGGGAACTTTTGGTCCAATAATAGGCGTTTGCTTAATTATGGATTCATAGGCCTTAGATCGTCCATAAACATCGTCTGACTTGATGGTTAGCATTTCTTGCAACGTACTCGCTGCGCCATAAGCCTCTAGTGCCCAAACTTCCATTTCTCCAAAACGCTGACCACCATTCTGTGCCTTACCGCCAAGTGGCTGTTGTGTCACCATGGTGTATGGCCCGGTTGAACGAGCATGGATCTTGTCAACAATCATATGGTTAAGCTTGATCATGTACATACTTCCGACCGTGGTCCGTTCAGAAAATGGCTCACCTGTGCGTCCATCATACAGTTGTTGTTTTCCATCTTTTGGCAATCCTGCTTCATTAAGTAAGTCCTGAATCTTTTCAGTCGATACACCATCAAAAGATGGAGAAGCAACATGCAAACCAAGTGCACGCGCTGCCATACCAAGATGAGTTTCAAACAATTGCCCAATATTCATACGACTTGGGACACCCAAAGGATTCAAAATAATATCAATTGGGGTTCCGTCTTCCATAAACGGCATGTCCTCAACAGGCAATACTCTCGCAATTACACCTTTGTTACCGTGCCGACCACCCAATTTATCACCAACTGCAATTTTGCGCATTTGCGCTACAAACACTTGAATTTGCATAATCACACCGGCTTTTAACTCATGACCATTGTCACGACTAAATACTTTAACACCAACCACTTTACCGTGTTTCCCATTACTCATTCGCTGAGAAGTATCTCGAACATCCTTAGCCTTTTCGCCGAAAATTGCCCGAAGTAGGCGTTCTTCACTAGAAAGCTCTTGTTCACCTTTAGGCGTAATTTTTCCTACTAAGATATCTCCGGGATGTACATCGGCGCCAATTGTTACAATTCCGTCGTCATCAAGATGTCGAAGTGCCTCATCAGAAACATTTGGAATATCACGCGTTACAATTTCTGGGCCGAGTTTTGTCTCGCGGACTTCTGTCATGTAGTCGACTATATGAATCGAGGTTAAGGTATCGTCTTCTACTAGCTTACGTGAAACAATAATTGCATCTTCGAAGTTATATCCAGACCACGGCATAAAGGCAGCAATCAAGTCTTTACCAAGAGCTAATTCGCCACCATCGATAGACATGCCCTCAATTATTGGGTCGCCTTTCTTAAGTTTGTCGCCAGTTTCAACAACGACTTTTTGGTTGATTGATGACCCTTCGTTACTGCGCACAAAATGTTGTGGATTGTACGTAACTTTTCCTGCCTTTGGATACTCAACAATAACTTCGTCTGCTGTAGCCTTGATAACTTCACCATCTTCAATGGCTTGTACAAGTTGACCAGTATTACTAGCAACAACACCTTCCAACCCCGTTCCAACGATTGGACGACGAGGCTGCACCAAAGGCACAGCTTGACGCTGTTGGTTGCTACCCATCAAACTTCTATACACAAAGTTCTTTTCGATGAACGGAATCAAACCAGCGCTCGAGCCGATGATTTGTTTCTTTGAGGCATCCATATGGGTAACCTCATCGGCATCAACCTCTCCAGATACTAAATGGCTACGCGCCGAAACACGTTCGTTAACAAAATAACCGTCTTCGCCGACGTCTTCGTTAGATCCAGCGATAACAGATTGTTCTTCTTCTGATGCATCCAGGTAAACAACCTTGTTTGTAACCTTAGCTTTAACCGGCCATGTCACTTTAGATTTTACATTTGCTAGCTTTTTGGCGTCTGCTTCTGATATTTTACTACCAGCCTTCACTAGAACTTTGCCAGATTCATCCTCAAGATCTTGACTAGCAATGTGTCCTGGTGCATCTTTAGCGGTTACGGCATTGATTACTTTTATGTAGGGTGTTTCAATAAACCCATACTCATTAATCTGGGCATATAAACCTAAGTTAAGCACCAACCCAATATTTGCCCCTTCAGGAGTTTCTACCGCACAAATCCTACCATAATGCGTAGCGTGCGCGTCACGAACTTCGAACCCGGCGCGTTCGCGCGACAAACCACCTGGCCCCATCGAGCTTAGTCGTCTTTTTGCTGCCAATTCACTCAAAGGGTTAATCTGATCCATAAACTGAGATAGCTGTGAGCTTGCATAGAATTCACGAACAGCAGCCACAATCGGACGAGCATTAATTAATTGACCTGGTGTGACGGTCTCTATTTCGCACATACTCATACGATCTTTAGTATTGCGCTCCATACGAAGCAAGCCGATTCTAAACTGTCGTTGTACTAG
>CAZTWB010000033.1:0-7485 GCA_964617035.1 uncultured Candidatus Saccharibacteria bacterium | reverse complement strand
AGTCTCAAAAAACACCCTTCAACCCACCCCAGCGAAACATCAGCGTACAACTCCACTAGGTACCTGTGTCTCTTAGTTGCAAGCAACCAAGAACCGTTTAGGCTCACTTTGAAAAACGGGTTTAGTTAAAGGGGTTAGTCTGTTTTAGAGCGTTACCATAAGGTAAAGCTAAATAAGTGGAGGGTAACAACTTAACTAGCGCGCTCTAAAACAATCTAACGTAATATCTTGGATAACCAAGATGTTAGAATGGGGGTATAAGGTACGTAAAATCCTAAAACAGGACTTACGGGTTGCTATTTTAGCAAAATTGTTACATTATGTCAATACTATTTAACGAATTTGTTTATTATGCAAAAAGATTATAAATACCATAAGCTCAATAGTTCAGAGTTGCCAGAGAAGTTTAACTCGATAGATCCGTTACCAAACACAATATACTATTGCGGCGGAAATCTACTGACAAACTTAGAAAAGCCCACTGTTGCCATAGTTGGTAGCCGAAAACCTACAACCTACGGTAGAGAAGTTACCGAAATGTTTACACGTACACTAAGTTCTAAAGGAATTGTCATAGTCAGTGGCTTAGCCCTAGGCATTGATAGCATCGCCCATAAAACATGTGTTGAATCTGGCGGTCGAACTATTGCGGTTTTGCCATGTGGTCCTGGGTTAATTTACCCAAGTAGCCACCGATCACTAGCACAACGGATTATAGAACTTAACGGGAGCCTGATAACTGAATATCCAGAAAATACACCAGCATACAAACAGAATTTTATAGCTAGAAATCGAATGATTAGTGGCCTGGCAGATATCGTCATCGTTACCGAGGCAAATGAACGTAGCGGAACACTACATACAGCTAATTTTGCGCTTTCTCAAGGCAAAACAATTATGGCAGTGCCTGGGCCAATCACAAGCCCTTACAGCAAGGGTACAAATAATCTAATTAAAGCAGGAGCTATTCCATTAACAGAACCTTCGGATATCTTTTTTAAATTAGGAATGCGTGAATCTAGACCTTCAGAAATCGTTGCCAATAATCAAGAGGAATACACAATATTAACACTTCTATCTCAAGGGGTTCGTGATGGTCAAGAACTTCTAGACAAAAGCCATCTTGAACCACAAATATTTAATCAAACATTAACGATGTTAGAGATTAACGGAAAAATGAGGGCTTTAGGCAATAATCAGTGGACAAATCAGTAAAACTTGCAAAATTTCAAAATATAGCATAATATCACGCTTTGGTATCAACTAAATTCTGGTAAACTTAAGCAAGTATGAGCAAAAATTTAGTAATAGTAGAGAGCCCGGCTAAAGCCAAGACTATCGAAAAATTTCTTGGCAAGGATTTCACTGTAAAAAGTAGTATGGGGCATATCAGATCACTGCCGAGCAAAAACGGCAGTGTTGATGTTAAGAACAAATATGCACCGGTTTATGAAACCGATCCAGCCAAAAAAAAGATTATTTCCGAACTAAAAAAGGCCAGCAAAACTGCCGAAACAGTTTGGTTAGCAAGCGATGAAGACCGCGAAGGAGAGGCTATTGCCTGGCACTTATCTGAGGTGCTCAAACTAAATCCAAAAACAACTAAACGTATTGTTTTCCACGAAATAACCGAACCAGCCTTAAAGACGGCAGTTGCGAATCCTCGTGAAATAGATATTCCGCTTGTCGAGGCGCAACAAGCAAGGCAATCTCTTGACTACTTAGTAGGCTTTGAGCTTAGCCCAGTATTATGGAAGAAAGTCAGGCCACAACTAAGTGCCGGACGAGTTCAAAGTGTTGCTGTAAGGCTTGTGGTGGAACGCGAGAAAGAAATTACGGATCACAAGCCAGAATCCACCTTTAAGCTGGTGGCCACCCTTAAAACACCCTCTGGTCAAAATTTACCTGCCGAAGCACCGACCAAATTCAAAGACGTATCAAAAATAAACAAAACTTTAGAAGACTACCTAAACAGTAATTTTGAGGTAACTAGCGTTGAGCAAAAACCCGGCAAACGCAGCCCAAGCGCACCCCTAACTACCAGCACCCTGCAACAAGAGGCAAGCAATAAGATTGGGTATAGCCCTAGGACAACTATGCAACTAGCCCAAAAACTTTACGAAGCTGGACATATTACATACATGAGAACAGACTCAGTTAATCTCTCAAAAACAGCCCTAGATTCTATGTCGAACTATATAAAAAATGAATTTGGGACAGATTACCTAGAGCCTCGCACTTTCAAGACTAAAAGCACTGGAGCTCAAGAAGCTCACGAGGCCATACGACCAACCGATATAACCAATCTCGATGCTGGAGCTGACGCTCAACAGAAAAAGTTATATCAACTGATCTGGCGACGAACCTTAGCCACCCAAATGGCTCCTGCCAAGATTGAAAAAACTGTTATATCCATTAAACCAAGTAACAGCAAAGAATTACTTGAAGCCAAAGGAGAAATAGTAGTTTTTGATGGGTTCTTAAAAGTTATCGGCAAAAAGAACGATGACACTATACTTCCACCAATTAGTAGCGGAGACTCGCTTACGCTAACAGAGGCAGTTGCAACCGAAACCTTAAGCCGTGGATCCGCAAGATACACTGAGGCATCTTTAGTGAAAAAACTTGAAGAAATGGGCATCGGTCGACCAAGCACTTATGCTAGCACTATTAGTACTATACAGACCAGACAGTATGTTGAAAAAGGTGATATTGCCGGTAAAGAAACTCAAACATTAATTCTATCACTCAAAAACAACAAAATATCTCAAACCACTCAAACAATTGAATATGGCAAAGATAGTAACAAGCTACATCCAACCGATACTGGCAAGGTAGTTACTGACTTCTTGGTAAAACACTTTGCAGACGTAATGGACTATGATTTCACCAAAGATATAGAGGAAGAGCTCGATCATATTGCCGAAAAGAAAAAGGGAAGAGTAGAAGTGCTTGACCATTTCTACAAACCGTTTCATAAACTAGTTGTGGCTAGTGAAGATATTTCTCGCGCAGAGGCTACACAAACTAGGCAAATAGGTAAAGATAAGGACGGCACACCTATATTTGCAAGATTTGGGCGCTTTGGGCCAATGCTTCAACGCGGAGAACAATCAGATGACCCCAAGCCAACTTTTGCACCTCTACCTAAAGGAGAAACCATAGAAAGCGTTACACTAGAACAAGCCTTAAAGATGTTTGAATTACCAAGAATTGTTGGTCATGTTAAGTCTGGCGAAGAAATAATTGCTGATATTGGGCGATTTGGGCCATATATCAAAATAGACAAAACCTACGTCTCTCTTAAAGAGCCTTACGATCCCTTCACTATTAAAGAGAAAGAAGCAATTGAGCTATATAAAGAAAAATTAGTTCAAATAGAAAAACGAAATATTGCAGATTTCGGAACTATAAAGATCCTTCTTGGTCCTTATGGGCCATATATAACAGACGGAAAGAAGAATGCTCGAATACCCAAAGATATTGACCCTAAAACAATATCAGAAAAAGAAGCCACAAAGATGTTGGCAGACGCACCAGAAAAAAAACGAAAATTCGCACGCAAAAAAATAAAATAGTGTATTTGACAACTTTTTTCCACTTTTTGCACCTCTATTAATTAATAATAATGTTATTTCAATAATAGGCGTATTTGTCTATTTAGTGCTATAATATTAATAGACTAGTGATTCTTGACGTAACATTGTCATTAGGTTATAATATAATTTATCAGCTGTCTTAATAAGTTAATTAACAGGGAAGTATAGATGTCAAACGATGTAACTATCAACATGGAGCAAATAATTAAAGATATTCTTGCTACCATTGAAAAAGAGCGAGAGCGAGAAATAATTTCAAGACGATATGGTCTATTTGACCGAAAGGAAACTCTAGAACAAATTGGCGAACTCCTAGGCATTACCAGAGAAAGAGTTCGACAATTAGAAAAAGCTATTATAACCAAAATGAAGTATCAGGCAGAGCAGGGTAACCTGCCCCACGTCAATGAAATTAGCGCACAGATACAAGACATCTTAACTGAGCACGGATTCATTCAAAGAGTTACAAAACTTTCCGTCAACCTAATAAACCAAGATTCTAAAGTGAACCAATCTAGAGTTGCGTTTATAGCGACATTATCTCCAAAATTAACCATAGTTGACGAGAATGATTCATACTACCAAGCAGTTGCTTCAACAGAAGAATATAAGAGTAATAAAGATGTTACGAAAAATATTGATGAAGTTGTTGCACAAATTAAAGCCAACAAAAAACCACTAAAAATTAGTGACCTCTCAAAGAGTTCCAAAATTAAGAACACCTCAAAACTTTCAGCTCTAGCAGAAACCTCCAAGCTCTTATCTCATCTCAATGGTGAGTGGGGATTATCAAAATGGCCGACTGTTAACCCAAAGAATATTCGAGATAAAATATATGTAATTCTTAAAGAAAATGGCAAACAGATGCACTTCAGTGAAATTTCTAAAAAAATAAAACAGTCTGACTTTAAGCGTAAAGATGTTACGACTCAAGCTATACATAACGAACTCATCAAAGATGATCGTTTCATACTAGTAGGACGCGGTATCTATGCTCTAAAAGAATGGGGCTTCAAGAAGGGAACTGTGTCAGATGTAATAACCGACATTCTTAAAAAAGCCAATGAGCCATTACATCGTGATGAAATTGTCAAACAAGTACTCCAAAATAGATACGTCAAAGAAACGACCATCCTATTAAACCTTCAAGGGAAAAAACAGTTCAAACGAGTCGCAAAAGCCACCTACGCCCTTGCTGAAACAGATTAGTTGTCATGGTAGCATCAGCTAATGAATTACCCCCTTCACAAAACCACGAAACAGGTTCGTGGCTACACTTTGATTACTCCCTGGATAAATCTGAACTAAGGCAGATATCATCCTTGTTGGGTCAGATGGGGTTGTCATATAAATATATAGAGAACCCAACCCAAGACACCTACAACCCTGATAACCAAATTGATAGAATTAACCGTTATGGTTTTAGATTTACTGATATAACCTCAGAAGATGACTATATATTTAGAGAACATTTTGACTACTTAGCAGAGACTAATCCGTCACTATCACATAGAAATTTCAGTAGACTATTCAATTACCTGATTGATGGAGCAGGTGTTACTAACTTAACAATGTTTAGTACTGAAGAAGGACAAAATGGCAGATTCATACAACAACGTCCAGTGTCGCCATTACCAGGCATACAGTTAGTCAGCCGCATGGACTTTGGATTAGTGCAATATACTTCCAACATAGATCTTGAGCCACGCACACGAATCATCGCCCGCTATGGAATACGAGTAGGCACACTAGTAAATATCGACTATTTAAATAATGAGTACCCAAAAGAGAATTTTACGAAAAACAATAAACAAAACCAAGCAATGTCTGTTTTGATTCAAAAAATATCCGAGTCTATCAGAAAATGAACGTTTTACGAACATTGATGTACTCATAAAAATAATCAACATACAAGATAAAATGCATATAATAATGTCAGAGCATCCTATGTGAGGGGAATTAGAAATAGTCATAAACAAAACAAGGACGTGGAATAAGCGAACCGAATTGAAAATATAGAATAGGTAATGAGAAGGTTCCAAATTCGGGAATAGCAATCATGTCGCACAATGTATATTTTGCGACTTCTGTATATGCTTTCTGGTGCATTCTTCATACGTCTGCTATATGAGTAGGGCGATGCAATAAACGATGAAACATACATAATATAACTATACACTACTAAAATTTCATATACATACCCGTACTTATATTGACACTGCCTTTATCTACTATTCTATATCGTTGTAATTATCCACAAACCCAGACTTATCCACAGTTTACATTTGCATTTGTTACATTTTGTGTTTATGTATATATTTTTCACGTTCCCCTACTTTTCACGGATATTTGCTTTTTTGTAGTTCTATGTGTTATATAGTTTTTTCTATAATTAGTCTGCATATCATATCCTGAACATATTGCGAACATGAAGGGTAGAAGCAGTTGGGGGGTAGCATCCGTTTTTTATCTAGTGAAATTTTATAGGTAGTAATGGTTTGTTTGTTGTTTGTTGTTTGTACTTTTCATATTGTAATTTAGGAATTAGCCTTGTTACTTATAGAATACTCTCTCCCCTACTCTCACATCAACATACTCATTTGGAGTTTTTTGTTGACTCTCTAATGTTTGCATTAACGCAATGAATGCACCTGCCTGTTGTTTAGGATCCTCTAGAACATTAAACTTAATATAGTACTTTCGCCCCACAAGCTTAACGTGCAAATCATATGGACTTTTTGGAATAGTTAATGACTCTACCTCGTAACCTTGTTTTTCAAGCTGTTCTACGACATTACTTATAAACAAGGCTTGTTCTTGTGGCAATGCTGGCTTGCCTACTTCTAAGGCGACATTAGACTCATCACGAACAGTTCTTAAGCCAAGTTTGGAAATATGGTCGACGTCACGCACATCTAGTAACGCCACCCCATTTACCCCAATTACATATGAATTCTGACCAGAGTTTAATATAAATCCTGGTTTAGTAGTTTGCAAAACTACAGTAGGCTTACGCGTTATTATCGGAAACGAAACAGAGACCGCTGAAACCTCTGGAAATTGCTTCTTCATCTTATTAATTAAGCCTCGACTATCAAAAGTGAGTTTTAGTCTATTTATCGGCGAAGAGGCTATAAACTGCTCCGCACTTGATTGGTACGTGTTTTTATCACGCAGAAATAGTGAATCGCTCGCTTTCGTTGTAATTCGTACATTGTTATCAACTGTTAGCATATAAAATAGACCAACCATAGCGATAAATACTATAATTAGCCATGGTAAATGCTTAATTTTTCGGGGTTTAGGTCGTGTTTGAGATGCATTTTCTCTATCAACTTCCCTGTTTAGTCCACCCTCCCCTGCTCTTTCTAGCCTTTTACTAGAATATGAATAACGAGTCTGTGTTGAACTCGGCAGCGGAGTTCTTTCACGAGTAGGCATTTTTGGTTTTTTAATTCTCATGAGTATTATTCACTCCTTCGCCCATTTGAATGTATTTCTTCTAGTAAATCGACAATTTTGCCTACAGCACCTGATGGGTATGCCTTTGATAAATTATCTGCCATTTCTCTACTTAACGAATGATTGTTTATTAGTTTATCTATAGCGGATAATAATTTACCTGGGTTATTTCTTAAAGTATCTTGTTGAATAACCAACCCTGCCTTCAGCTTTTGAATTAGCTGAGCATTCTTTAGCTGATGTCCGTCAGCTAACTGAGGCGCTGGAACCAATATCACAGTTTTGTGTTGAGCGGCAAATTCAGCGATTATACTTCCAGCTCGTGAGATAATTACATCCGAGGCACCAGAGTATCTATATAAATCATCAATATACTCGACCGTCTTATAACGTGTATTATCAATTGGCAAATCATTGCTTGTCC
>CAZTWB010000032.1:0-7783 GCA_964617035.1 uncultured Candidatus Saccharibacteria bacterium | reverse complement strand
GAGTATGACCATACAATCAGAAGAAATATGCAATCAAATCATGGACATTATCAAGGGGGTTGTCTATGAGTAGTTATCATGCAGATGCTTTAAAAAATGCTGATATTTTTACGGTTATGGGATCAATTTATGCAGAAGTAGCACGATATGACTCGGCGATTGCGTCTAATAAGATTGATCAAGCAAAACAGGCTATCGTTCGAGCCAATGAACTTGTTGAATATTCACAACAATTAAAGCAAATTAATAGAGCGCAAAAACTTGAGATACAAAAGTTTTATGTTGTGTTTTTACAGCGTACACAAAAGTTTAAAATGAGTAATTTAGATAATTATTTACTGCCATTTGCTTTGGCTTCACGAAGGAGATTGGCTGTATGAATCTGCAGACAGTTAGTGAGTTTTTAGATAATCAGGAAACATGTGTTTTATCGACTGTTAGTAATGAAGGCTGGCCAATGTCGGCAACAGTTGGATTTTCTCATGATAGTGAATTCGCGATATTAATTGGCACTGATAATACAACTCGCAAGTACCAAAACTTAATCAGCAACTCAAAAGTGTCTATTGTGGTGGGTGTAACTTCGCCAAAGACCGTTCAGATTCAGGGTGTTGCTAAAGAGGTCAATGCTGATGATATAGCCAGTAGGTTGGAGCTACATTTTAATAAATTGCCTTCTGCAAAAACTCTCTATGACACACCAGAACAACGATATTTTATCATCACTCCTACCTGGTTAAGGATGACGGATTACTCACAAAAACCATCAACTTTTGAAACAGAGGAGTTCTAGATGAGAAATTACATAGTGACTGGCGCAACTAGGGGTATCGGAGAGGCGGTTACCAAACTCTTATTAGGCGAGGGTAATTTTGTTTACGGTATATATAAAGACAGTACCGAATGCGCACATAAAATTGAACGATCGAAGCAAGGTCAGATTAAAATGATTCAAGCGGATTTGGCTAACGACGCAGATATTAATAGAATTTGTAAAACCCTACAAAGTATTGAGATTTCCGGTATTGTTAACAATGCGGGTATAGTAAATCTAATTAAGTGGGATAGTTTTGATTTTAAAGATTGCGATAATACTTTAGCTGTTAATTTAACTGCCCCGTTGAAATTGGTTCATGGATTGAGAACAAGTTTTATTAAAGGGTCATCAATCGTTAACATATCTAGTGTTGATGCATATTGTGCTGCATATGACACAATTTCTTATGCTGTAAGTAAAGCGGGATTGATTAGCCTTACAAAATCTCTGGCAGCCATATTAGGCAAAAGCGGAATACGTGTTAATGCGATTGCGCCAGGTTGGGTTGAGACCGAAATGACCGAAGGTACAATGCCAGAAGAATCAAGGGAGCTTACTCCTCTTGGCAGAAATGCAAATCCTATGGAAGTAGCAGAGGTTGTTGACTTTTTGTTATCAGACAAGGCAAGCTTTATAAATGGTGAAACTATTACGGTTGATGGAGGCTTGACCATCGTCGATTACACATTATATAAGGAGGCACTTAATGAAAATTAGTGTTAACTGGATCAAAGAATTTACCGATATTAAGTTATCCGTAGATGAACTGGTCGCTAAGATTGGATCTCAGCTTGGCGAAGTGGAGGAAGTAATCAATCTGGGTGAGCGATACCAAGGGATTGTCGTAGCAAAAGTTGTTTCTTGTGAAAAACACCCAAATGCCGATAGGCTTAAAGTTTGTTTGTTGGATGACGGAGGAGTGACTAAGGGTGTCAAAAGAAGCAAGGATGGATTTGTTCAAGTTGTATGTGGTGCGCCTAATGTCAGAAAAGGTATTTCTGTGGCTTGGTTGCCTCCAGGCGTAATAGTTCCTAGCTCATACACTAGCGAACAGTTTAGGCTCGAAGCTCGGGAACTGCGGGGCGTGCTTAGTAACGGCATGATAGCAAGTGGTCAAGAGCTGGCGATTAATAATGATCATTCCGGAATACTCATACTCGATAAACCCGCAAAGCCAGGTGAAATATTTGCTGATGTATATCAATTAAATGACTATATTATTGATGTTGAAAATAAGATGTTTACTCATCGACCAGACTGTTTTGGTCAACTTGGCGTAGCCCGTGAAATAGCTGGAATATCTGGAATAAAGTTTATTAGCCCAGATTGGTACCTGAGCGAGATGGATAGCTTAAAGTCAGAATCTTCTGAAAATTTACAGGTTAGTATTGATAACAAATTACCAGATACAGTGCCCCGTTTCATGCTTTTGCCTATGAGCGATGTTAAGGTTAATCAGGCGCCGATAATGATTCAGAGCTTTTTGAGTCGTGTTGACATTAATCCAGTTAATAATATAGTTGATATCACAAATTTTGTGATGGCTCTAACAGCCCAGCCGATGCATGCCTATGATTTCGATAAATTAACTGCACTAGATAATTCAAAGGTTGCAAATTTTGTAATCAGAAATCCAAAAAAGGGCGAAAAGATCGCTTTATTAAACGGCAAAACTGTTGAACCTACAGAAGATTCAATTATGATTGCTACAAAAAGTTCTCCAATTGGTATTGGGGGAGTAATGGGTGGGTCTTCAACAGAAGTTGATTATAATACAAAGAATATTGTACTCGAATGCGCTAGTTTTGATATGTATGCTATAAGACGTTCTAGTATGTCAAACGGTTTGTTTACCGATGCGGTTACCAGATTTAGTAAAGGTCAGAGCCAAAGACAAAATGATCGAATTATGGCATATGCCACAGCGTGGGTTAAAAAATTAGCTGGAGGAAAGGTTGCCGGCAAACTCCAAGACGATTTAGAAAACTTTGGCAAAATCAAACCAGTCACCGTTAGTATAGAATTCATAAACAAGAGACTAGGATCAAAGTTTTCTGCTAAGCAAATTATTAAACTGCTTAGTAATGTCGAATTTCTAGTTGAAGAAAAGGATGACAAGTTGTATGTCACGGTACCGTTTTGGCGAACAGATATTGAGATTGCTGAAGATGTTATTGAGGAAGTCGGACGATTATACGGATATGATAATCTACCAAAAAACCTGCCTTATAGGGATATTGCGCCTGCTAGCAATAATTCGATACTTCAAACTAAGTCTAAGGCCAGAGATATTTTATCCTCTGCGGGTGCGAATGAAGTATTAACATATAGTTTTGTTCATGAAAAGTTACTAGATGCGGTGGGGCAGGATAAAAGTATTGCTTATAAAATAAACAATGCATTAAGTCCTCAACTACAATCTTATCGATTGAGTTTATTGCCGAGCTTACTTGAAAAGGTTCATCCAAATATTAAGGGTGGCCATAGTGAATTTGCGATATTCGAAATAAACAAATCTCACGATAAATCGAACATACATGAAGATGGGCTACCGATTGAAGAGGAACGTTTAGCGTTGGTCTTTGTAGCGGACACTAAAACTGCCAAAAAATATCAAGGGAGTGCCTTTTACCAAGCTAAAATATACTTACAATTATTACTTAAATCTTTCGGGTTTGAGGATTTGGTTTTTCAGCCTGCGTCATCACACAATCCTAAAACAGAAACGGACAAGCAAATTCTAGCACCATTTGAGCTATCTCGTACAGCATATTGCAAAACGAAAGAAGGCGTACTGTTAGGTGTTATAGGAGAGATTGACCACAAAGTCAAAGCCAATATGAAGTTACCAGAATTCATAGCTGGTTTTGAAGTAAATCTAAAAATGTTAGATGCATACAAAGGGTCTTTGGTCTATAAACCATTACCGAGATTCCCTAGTACCCAACAAGATATCACTCTTAAGGTGTCGCTTGATGTTCCGCATGCAAGTATTGAGCAAAGCTTATTAGCGGAGCTATCACAAATATCAAAAGAACGCGGTTATGTGACAGAAATATCTACCATTGATATCTATAAGAATGATAATAGCAAGAATGCAACATTTAGAATTCAATTAAACCATCCAGAACGTACTATGACCACGATAGAGGGAACTAAGATTGTAGATAAATTAGCAAGAATAGCACAAGAAGAACTCAAGGCCGAACGTATTTAGATTGAACATAAACTAAGACTAGTATTGACCTGATAAACATATTTATTGTATAATCTGGTTAGTTTGGTTGAGTCTTATGGATTCCCAGGCTGGACTTTGACAGATGTATATGTAGACAACAGTATTAGTGCAGAAAAGCATACTTATACATTATTACTGTTGTCTAAGTAGTAGACTAAATTCCGTGTCGGCGCCAGGATGGGGATGGCACCGGCCTGCAGAGAAGGTGAGTTGAGCGAGAAAATCGTTCCTCCTGCCACCGCTGGGGGCCAGGCAGTATTATGCAAACCTGGGCGGGTTTTCATGATACCTTCTCTGCAATCTCGTGGAGACCCAACCGTCGCTTCCAGCGACCTTCCCTTCCTCTCCAGGTTGGGTCTCCACACTCTACGCCTTCTTGGCTTATCCCAGTAGGTTGAGAAGGTTACCCGGACCTTCGTTGTGTCTAAGCATCGCTTCGCATGGCGGAGGTCCGGGACCAATCGGTCTATTAGTAGTGTCGAGCACTAAGTTTGAGTTTATTAGAGCATTTTTGCTCCTCACTTCTTCGCTCCATTAATCACTAATATACATCTGTCCTTTCATCAGAGCATGTATTTAATATATACATTCTGTGATGAAAGAATAAGTCTTAAAATATCCTACAACCAATGTCGTATATTTACGCTTTTGCATGTAAACTACTAACTGATGAAACATCTACTTAAAATTCTAAAGTATACATCTAGCCTTAAATGGTATTACATAATTATCAGCATACTTAGTGTCCTTTTTGCAGTAACAGGCTTAATTACTCCTTTGCTTTCAGGTAAAGCGATAGACTTGCTAGAATCTGGATCTACAGATACTAGAGCATTACTTTTAATTGTCGTGGCTATTTTTGTTTTGGATGTATTATCTACGATAATATCTAACATTTCTGGATATTTGGGTGACGTAATGTCAACCAAGCTACAGCGAATATTAAGTACACGTTACTATGAGCATTTGTTAGAGTTGCCCCAAAGCTACTATGATAAAGAGCTTTCTGGTAAGATTATAAATCGGTTAAATCGTTCCATTGCCCAAATTAGCAACTTTATGCAGATGTGGAGCAATAACTTTTTGCAGTTTGTGTTCAGTACAGTGTTGGCCTTGGCGATTATCGCATATTTTAGTTGGCCAATAGCGCTATTGCTCGCCAGCCTATATCCGATTTATATATTTATGACCATCAAAACAAGTGGAAAGTGGCTGAAATACCAAGCAAAGCTTAACAAAAATTGGGACATTGCAACTGGTAGGTTTGCAGAAAGTATTGGACAAATTAAGGTTGTTAAAAGCTTTGTCAGGGAGGACGGCGAACTTTCTTATTTTGATAAATACTATAAGAAAATAGTTAATATTGTATATCCGCAATCAAGGCATTGGCACGTGAGAGATGTACAAAGAAGACTTATCTTAAATGTGATATTTTTTGGAGTTTATGCTTTGGTATTTTATCAAGCTGTTAATGGCCAATTTACGCCTGGGCAAGCAGTTACGCTAATTTTATATGCTATGCAAATTAGAATTCCGATATTTACGGTGAGTTTTTTAGTGGACAGCACCCAAAAAGCTGTTGCAGACAGCAAGGATTATTTTGAAGTTATGAATGTAACGCCTGATATAAAAGACTTGCCAACAGCAAAAGATCTGGTTGTGAGCAAGGGTGAAATAAGCTTTAATAATGTAACTTTTGCCTACGATGAAAAACCAGTAATTGAATATGCGACTTTTGATGTGCTTCCGGATACTAAAATTGCTTTGGTGGGCGAGAGCGGAGAAGGTAAAACCACCATCACAAATTTACTTATGAGATTATACGAAACAAATAAAGGGGAGATATTGATTGATGGTCAAAATATTGCAGATGTAAAGCAGGCCAGTCTACGTAAACAAATTGGCGCGGTGTTTCAAGAACCAGCCCTGTTTAGTGGAACAATTAAAGAGAACATTGCTTATGCTAATCCGAAAGCCAGCATGAAAGATATAATAAACGCTTCTAAAGACGCAAATGCTCATGATTTTATTTCAAAACTTGAACATGGCTACGATAGCGAAATTGGTGAGCGAGGCCTTAAGTTGTCGGGTGGCCAAAAACAGCGGATAGCTATCGCTAGAGCTTTACTAAAAGATGCTCCAATATTAATACTTGACGAGGCTACCAGTAACCTAGATAGCAAAAGTGAACAAATGGTTCAAGAAGCACTGAAGCGCTTAATGAAAGGTAGGACAACCCTGATTGTGGCGCATAGATTAAGTACCATTCAGCATGTCGATACTATAATTACATTAAAGAACGGCAAGATAGATGAAATTGGCTCTCCAGAAAATCTGGCAATTTCAGGCGGTATTTACTCCCAGCTTCTAAACTTACAAAATACTGCCGTGGAGTCCTCACGAAAAGAACGCTTAAGCAAGTTTGATATCGCAAGCTAGTGTGGAAAATTTTCTACGTATAATTATTTAATATATACTGTCTTTATGAGTAGAAAATCGGTGCGCGCAATAGTCATTAAAGATAATAAATTATTAGTAATGTTTCGTAATAAATTTGGAGTGAAGTATGTGACTCTAATCGGAGGATCGGTTGAAATGGGCGAATCTCTTGAGCAAGCCGTTGTTCGTGAGCTTCAAGAAGAAACCACTTTGCATGTTGCTAATCCAAGGCTGGTAATGATTGATCACGCAGATTTTTATGGCGATCAGTACGTGTTTTACTGTGATTATGTATCTGGTGAGCCACAGCTAACACCAGATTCACCAGAAGCATCGATTCATAAGCTTGGCAAAAACTTATACGAACCAGGCTGGTTGCCTTTGAGTGAATTACCAAAGGTGCCTTTTCTATCTAAAGAACTTCAAGAAGCAATCATCAGCGGAACAACTTCAGGTTGGGCAACCGAAGTTGTTGAGTTTTCTAGTCAAAGAAATGTCTAGTATTGTAAATGTTACGTTATTTTGTTGAGTTAGTATTTTGATTTCATATAATATTTTGCGTATACTTGAAAAGACAAAAAGGAGGTACCAGTGGGGCAAACAACACAACGAGCTTTCGCGCTTAGCCTAGCAATTTTATTCTTAATAACTACTATAGGTTTTAGTGCGTATGTAATGTGGGAAATGTTTAATCAAAAAGACACCACAAACACAGCAAATCAGCAACAGCAACAACAATCAACTAATACATCACAGGAGCCAAAAGATTATATGCAAGGGTTTGAACCAATGGGTGATACTCGAGTCACCGAACTTAAGACCACAGACATTAAAGTAGGTACAGGAGCCGAAGCTGTTGAAACATCAACCGTTAAGGTTGAGTATACTGGGGCGTTAACTAAGGATGGGTCAATCTTTGATTCTACTGATAAGCGTGGTGGTGAGCCTGCAGAATTTGCTTTGAGTGGAGTAGTACCCGGATTTAGACAAGGTATTGTGGGTATGAAAGTTGGTGGCGAGCGTCAGATATTGATACCAGCAAGTCTTGGTTATGGAGCTGAGGGAAATCCACCAGCTATCCCAGCTGATTCTGACCTTGTATTCAATGTGAAACTTGTAGAAGTAAAATAGCAAAAAACACAACATATAGCGTCTTGACGTTAACCATAGGCACTATATATAATATTGTTTGTACCATAAAAACGAACTTTAAATAAAAACTGAACATGACATAATCGCCGTATGGGAGCCTTCTTTGAGAGCAGAAGGGGTGGTTTTGTCACCTAACA
>CAZTWB010000031.1:0-7791 GCA_964617035.1 uncultured Candidatus Saccharibacteria bacterium | reverse complement strand
CTCTAACGGGGACTTTTGCTTATTGCTACTCAAAATAGAGTGCCTCGTTTAACCTAAATAGTTTATCAGGCTACCCACAAACTGTCAACAATTGTGGGTAAAAAATGATATAATCTGATTAATGAAACCCACCACAGCAAACAGAGTATTTAAAGTAACAAATACCATAAATGGTATAAGATCTGGTGTTTTATCTACCCGCACTGGAGATATTCTTACGCCTACTTTTATGCCAGACGGAACTCGTGGTGCAGTTAAAAGTTTAACTCCAGAAATGGTGCAGTCTACAGGAGTGCAAGCCGTTCTAGCCAATACGTACCATCTTCATTTACAGCCTGGTGAGGACACTATTGAGCGCCTGGGGGGCTTGCATAGTTTTACAAATCAATCGCTACCACTACTTACCGATTCTGGTGGGTTTCAGGTGTTTTCTTTGGCTCATATCAATAAGATCACAGAGGAAGGCGTAACTTTTAAAGATCCCAAAACGGGAGATACAATATTTTTGTCGCCAGAAAAGTCTATCCAGATACAGCTTAAATTAGGGGCTGATATGATGGTGGTGTTTGATGATGTTACCGCTCTTGATGATAAGGGCAGAGATAGAACTCTAGAAGCTTTTGAACGTACTCATCGGTGGTTAGAAAGAAATATTGCTGAATTCAAGAAACTCACTAAAGATATGAGTCCTCAAGAAAAGCCTTTGTTGTTCGGTGTTGTTCAGGGTGGATTAAATAAAGATTTGCGCAAGAAAAGCCTGGAGCTAATTCAAGCAAGTGAAGTTGACGGAATTGCTATAGGTGGTTTATCGGTAGGGGAGTCGCGCAAAGAGATGCATAGTATGATTTCATACCTATCAACTCTATACGACAACTCACCTAGGCCAAGATTTTTGCTGGGTGTCGGTGATCCGATTGATGTTAGGTATGGTATTGAGCATGGAATTGATATGTTCGACTGTGTGTTACCGACCAGGAATGCGCGTCATGCAACTGTTTGGATCACGGGCGATCAGCGCATTCATTTAACAAATAAAAAGTTCACTAACGACAGTTCCGCTATTGATGATTCTTGTGATTGTTACACTTGTAAGGAAGGGTTTAGCAAGGGCTTTTTACGTCATCAGTTTAAGTCTGGTGAACCTTTAGCCGGCACCTTAGCGTCAATCCATAATATTCGTTATCTCCAGCGAATTTGCGAGGAATACCGTAATGTCTGAAACGAGGGGGGCGGTTATCATACCAACCTTTAACGAAGGTGAAAGAATAATGGCGGTGGCTGAAGCAACCTTAGGAAGCTCCTTAACTGACGAAGTCATTGTAGTTAACGATGGATCCCAGGATGATACGGCAGATTTACTCGAGAAATATACCAACGATTTTACGGTACTAACTCATACAGAAAATAGGGGTAAGGGTGAGTCCCTTGATACTGGTGTTCGCTACGCTCGTGACCAAGGCCATGGCAATCTGGTATTTCTTGATGGCGACTTACAGGGAGTCGATTCGTCGCATGTTGATACTTTGCTGGCGCCACTTGAGCAGAGAGACGTGCATATGTCTATCGGCTATCTTGGATTGCGCAAAACAGTAGTAAAAAAGATGGTTCTAAACCATTGGGGTGCACTTAGTGGCCAGCGGGCGATACGCAGTGAGGTGTGGGATTTGCTATCTGATCAGGATAGGCGTGGTTTTAATGTTGAGGTCGCCTTAAATGCAAGGCTGCGCAAAGCAGGTATGCATCATGGTATCGCAAGGGTTGCGTTGGACGGGCTAGGGCATGTTGGTAAACGAAAGAAAGCAGGAACTTTGCCTGAGGCTGTCTGGTCATATTTAAAAACTTACAGAGCCGCACTTCAAACATATGTTCGTATTGAGCAGGAAGGAAGTACTGGTCGAATTTGAGTTTTACCCCTATTCTTGGTAAGATTATCAAGTAAAGTGGGGGCGGTTAGCTCATTTGGCTAGAGCGCAACATTGACGTTGTTGAGGTGACAGGTTCGAATCCTGTACCGCCCACCAATTGCAAAAATTCATCAAACAGTCGCCAGAGTTGATAGGAGACTGGTTTTAGTATAACAATGAACATATATCAATTATGTCTGGAATTGCAAAACTGTCCATTAAAAGTACTACAGCTTACTGAATAAGTGTTGATGTTGCGTGTGTATTTATCGCCAAACAGTTCAAAAAACAGATGCAAACCCGGTGTTATTATAACAATAATAAAGTACTAGCATTTTAATACTAGCTTATGTATACTATCTATTTGTAAGGTGGCTTTTTGCCGAGGTGTGTTATAAAAACACACTTATTAGTACCGTTTGAATGTATTTGCGAGAACATTAAAGCGGTACTTTTTATTTCCACCTCTGTTGAATATGGTGTATTATATTGATTATGAAGGATAAAATAGACGAACTATACGCGATGAGGCACTCATTGGCGCATATTATGGCTACTGCGATAAAAGGTAAGTGGCCAGATGCCAAATTTGGTGTAGGTCCAGTTGTAGAAAATGGGTTTTACTATGATGTTGACCTTGGCGACATAAAGATCTCTGATGAAGATTTTGCGACATTAGAAAAAGAAATGCACAAAATAGTCGAAGCTAACGATACTTTTGAAAAATTCGAGTTGCCGGTAGATAAAGCAATCGATTGGGCAAAGGAAAACAAGCAACCCTATAAGCAAGAATTATTAAATGACTTAAAGCGCTCTGGAACTACAGTTGCAAAAGAGTTGAATGAAGATGAGCTAGGAACAATTGCCGGAGAAGATTCTGTCATAGATAACGTCTCTTTTTACAGGAATGGTGACTTTACTGATTTATGTCGAGGGCCTCATTTAGCCAGTACTGGCAAGGTGGGCGCATTTAAATTGATGCGTGTTAGTGGTGCATATTGGCGTGGTAAAGAAGACAATCCACAAATGCAGCGTATTTATGGCGTTGCGTTCAAAACAGACAAAGAACTTCGAACATATTTGAATATGTTAGAGGAAGCCAAAAAGCGCGATCATCGTAAATTGGGCCAGGAACTGGATTTATTCACATTTTCTGACCTGGTTGGTGGCGGCTTGACTTTATGGACCCCACGTGGAACTTTGCTAAGAAGGGGGCTGGATAACTTTATTCAAGAAATGCGAGATGAATATGGTTATCAGGAAGTAACGTCACCCCATATAACTAAGAAGGAATTGTTTGAAACAAGTGGACATTGGGCAAAGTTTTCAGAAGAGTTGTTTAAGATAAATACCAGAGAAGGTCATGAATTTGCTATGAAGCCAATGAGTTGCCCTATGCATACACAGATTTATGCCAGTAAGCCACGATCGTATCGGGATCTACCTATTAGGTACAGAGAAACGGCTTTTGTGTATCGTGATGAGCAAAGTGGAGAGCTCGCCGGTTTATCTAGGGTTAGGTGTATCACACAGGATGATGCACATGTATTTTGCCGAACGAGTCAGGCGGTAGAGGAGGCTCTTAAAATTTGGGATATTGTTGATCGGTTTTATAAGACGCTGGGTTTTAGTGATTTGAGTGTTCGATTTTCTATCCATAATAAAGATAAAATGGCATCGTACGCCGGTAACGAACAAGATTGGCTAACAGCAGAAAGCCAGCTACTCGAGATAATTAAAGACAAGGTAGGTGATGATTATGTGTTAGGCGTTGGAGAGGCTGCTTTTTATGGTCCAAAAATAGATTTTATGTCGCGTGATGCACTTGGTAGAGAATGGCAGGTTGCGACCATACAGCTAGATTTTAATCAACCAGAAAACTTTAACCTAACTTGTACAAACGAAAAGGGTGATGATGAGCGAATCTTGATGATTCATGCTGCTATTATGGGTTCGATAGAACGATTTTTGAGCGTTTATATTGAGCATACAGCTGGTAGATTTCCTATTTGGCTTGCGCCTGAACAGCTTAGAATAATCACAGTTAATCAAGAAAAAGAAACAGTGGATTTTGCTGAGGGCATTGTCAGTAAAGCTAAAGAATTGGGCGTTAGAGTTTATTTAGACAACGATAACGAATCTGTTGGAAAGAAAATTCGGCAGTCAGAGCTACAGAAGGTTCCACTATCTGTTGTTATTGGCCAGAAAGAAATCAGTTCAGGCGAAGTAACTCCTAGGGTGAGACAAGATTTGGGAGCCTCAGGTAGGTATAATAGTTCAATAAACACAAACGAGTTACTTAACTGTATTGTTGAAGATTCAATAAACAAGCACTATGATGAATAAATTTACAAAAATGGGGATAATTTGTTTTATCATTGCGGGTTTGGCAATGGTTATGTTGCCACTAAGCGTTATTCCTGCATATAATTTGGCCGATAATACTGTCGTCAGCAATGAAAGTGCCTTACGGCAGCTCGACCAGATAAAACTAATAACTAATATCCTAATAAATATATCGTGGATATTGCCAATTTTAGGCACCTCATTGATTATTTTTGGTGTTTCAAAAAAGAAGAGCACTAAAAAAAGTACAAAAAAATCTGAATAAGCTGACCTATAATATTGTGTTAATAATGGTGGTGGTATAATGTTCAAGATGAGAAAAGAGGTAATCGCAACAGACATTGATGAGGTGTTGTTTCCGTTTGTTGACACATTCTCTAGGTGGCACAATCAAGAATACGGCACTGATTTGAGCAGAGGTGATTTTAATAGTTATGAGTTTAATGATACTTTAGGTGTTTCTGTCCCAGAGACTGTTCACCGAGTTCATCAATTTCTGTCTATGGATCATGTTCTTCGAGATGTTGAGCCTTTGGAGCATTCTATGTCGGCCATTTCTAAGCTTAGTGGTGAGTATAGCCTGAAGGCAATAACAGCCAGACATCCCCAGTTTGAAGAGGTTACTCGGGATTATTTGTTGCGTTATTTTACTAATATTGTAGAGATAACATTAGTCGGCACAGAGGCAACAATGAACCAGGTTAGAACTAAAGCAGAAGTTTGCCTTGAGGTTGGTGCTATTGCTCTGATTGATGATTCAACCAAGCACGTATCAGAATGTGTTGAGGCTGGAATTACTGGAATATTATTTGGTGACTATCCATGGAATAGGGTTAATTCGTTGCCAGATGGCGTAATTCGGTATTCTAACTGGGGTGGGGTCTTGAGGCACTTTGATGTCTGAAGAAATAAGTTTTAGGCAAAAAGTAGAATCTCTAGTGTCTCAAATCCCAAAAGGCAGAGCTATGACATATGGTCAAATTGCCAGTCTCTGTGGTAATCCGAGGTCTGCAAGAATTGTTGGTGGAATTGCTCATTTTGGTGACCCAGCACTACCGTGGCACCGAGTTGTAAACAAAAATGGTGGTTTAGCGTCTGGTTATCCAGGTGGTAAAGCTGGTCACAAGCAAGTACTTGAACAAGATGGGTATGATGTCAACAACTACCTTGTTGATATTGAAAGGATAATTTGGTGGCCAAAACATTAAGTCCTCTGGTTGTTATTGTTGGTGAAACAGCCAGTGGTAAAAGTGACTTAGCGATGTCATTAGCACAACAATTTAAGGGTGAGATTATTTCGGCTGATTCACGTGCAATCTATAGGGGTATGGATATCGGTACAGCAAAACCATCTAAGCAAGACCAAGAAAAAATAAAGCATCATTTGATTGATATCATCAATCCAGGTGAAAAATATTCAGTATTAAGATTTAAGAATGATGCCAATAAAATAATTGATGATATTACAAGTAGGGGTAAATTGCCAATTATGGTCGGAGGCTCAGGATTATATATAGATGCGGTAATATTTGATTATCAATTTGATAACAATCCAGAGGTACGCAATTCAATTAATCCACGTCACGCTCACACTATCACAAAAGTAAATTATTCAAAAGATGTAAGGGGCAAAACATTAGTTATCGGAATTTCTAGATCCAAAGAAGAGCTAGAGTTAAGAATATCTCAGCGTTTAGAAGAAATGCTCAGCAGGGGGGTTATCGATGAGACTGCTAATTTACTGGAAAGATATGGTTCGGATATTGATGTGTTGTCAGGAATTGGGTATAAAACGTTCACAAAATTTATCAACAAAGAAATAGATATGGATAGCTTGAAGAAAGAATACATTAGAGGTGACATGTACCTTGCAAAGAGACAACGTACTTGGTTTAAGCGCAATAAAAGTATTCATTGGATAACGAAACAGAGCGAGGCTGTTGAGCTAGCGACAACGCTATTACAATAATTTGAATGTTTTTCTGATACAATTAATGTATGGTTGAACAATTGTTTGGGTCTAAAACTAGGGTAAAGCTTTTACAGCTGTTTTTGTCTAACCCAAATAGGTCTTTCTATGTCAGGGAAATAACTAGAAAGATAGATGAGCAAATAAACTCAGTGCGTAGAGAACTAGCAAATTTGCTAAGTATCGGTATTATATCTTCAGACAATAATAACAATCGCTTATATTACGAGGTAAATCAAAAATATGAGCATTATCGTGCTCTTTCTAGTATTTTTAGTAAGGGTTCAGCTGTGCAATCGTTAAAAGACGATGTAAGCAACGATGGAGATGACATTATAGAATTGAAGAAGACAGGCAATATAGAAGTAGCAATTTTGACAGGTCAATTTACTAGAGATGAATCTTCTGGTATTGATATGTTAGTTGTGGGAGATATTAGTCAACCAAAGCTTAATAAGTATATTGCACAACTAGAAGCAAAAGAAGGTAAAGAAATTAGATATGCTGTTTTTTCACCAAGTGAATTTGAATATAGACAACAGATCAATGATAGATTCCTTAATAGTTTGTTGGCGTCAAAGAGCCAAGTCTTGATAGATAAGAATAACCGTTTTAATAAAAGAGAAAGGTAATAATGATGGAGTTTCAATATTTTGGTGGCAACTGTGTTCGAATATCAACGAAGGATGCTGTTGCGGTAATAGATGATAATTTAGGAGAGCTCGGAAGAAAAGGCCAAACAAAATCAGGAGACATAGCAATTTTTACTGGTGCTCATGCAGAAACAGGGGTCGATACCAAGATAACTATTGACCAACCAGGAGAGTTTGAGGTGTCAAAAATGTCAATTATAGGTATCTCTGCCAGAGCACATATGGATGAAGAAAAACAAAAGACAGCAACAATATTTAAGTTAGTTGCAGACGATGTGAGGGTTTTGGTTACTGGGCATATTTACCCAGAACTGTCTGATGATCAGCTTGAAACTATTGGCTTAATAGATGTAATGATTATTCCAGTGGGAGGGAATGGTTATACTTTGGATGGGGTTGGGGCTTTGAAAGTTATTAAAAGTTTAGAACCAAAGATTATATTGCCTGTTCATTATGCTGATAGTCAAATAAAATATCCTGTTGCACAGCAAGAGTTAAATGTAGTTTTACAGTCTATGGGTATGGAAGCAAAAGAATCAGTCTCTAAGCTTAAAATAAAAGGTAGTGATTTGTTCGAGGGTACTCAAGTAGTGATTCTTGAGAGACAATAATAATCTGGTTTCTTTACATAAAGTCTAGAAGTGTATGAAGTAGAGTGTGAGAGGTATTTATTTGTCTTCTAGGCTCTGTTGATTGTTTGTAATGACGCCTTTTTTCTTGAGAGTCCTAATTGCTTGGGTACTTAACTTCATTCGGACTTTTTTGCCATCAATAACCAATGTTTTGGTTTGAAGGTTTGGTTTCCATACTTTCTTAGTATGTCGCTGAGAAAAGCTAACATTGCTTCCGAATTGCTTACCTTTACCAGTTAATTCACATTTTTGCATAACAGGGGTATATTGTACACAATGTCTGTATA
>CAZTWB010000030.1:0-7841 GCA_964617035.1 uncultured Candidatus Saccharibacteria bacterium | reverse complement strand
ATCTAGATAAGATCGATAGTTTTGTAATCTAACCGATGTAAGCACCATACTTTATATTATACTTTTCTAGCTTTTAAGTGGCATGATTACATGAACATAGTTACTTATTGTTTCGTTCTTGATAATTATTGCTTCTAGCTTTTCATTAAAACAAAAACTAACATCTTCTCCTTCTATTGCTTGTAGTCCATCAAGTAGGTATCTTGAATTTAGTGTAATATCTCCTTCACCAATAACTTCCCCTTGAGTCTTAGACTCATTTTCTCCTACTTGTGACGCTATAGATTTAACAGATAGTGATTGACTATTTTCAGATATCAAAACATTAATACTGCCAGCATTTTCTCTAGAAAAAAGCCCTGATATTTTTGTTATTGTTAATAACTCTTTTTTACTAACAACAGCCCTTTTGGAGAATTTTTCTGGTATGAGCTTTTTGTAGTCTGGATAATTTCCTTCTATTAGTCTAGCAATGAGTTCAATATTATCCACTTTAAAACACACTTGTTGTTCATCATACGAAACTTTTATATCACCCGTTTGATCGTTGATAATGCGGAGTAGGTCACCCATCGCAGACACAGGTATTAACAATTTAACTTCTTTATCTATACCACCAATGGTCTTTTCTGCTAAACGATAACTATCGGTTGCTACAATAATTAACTTACCATTATAGCTATAGAGGTAGACTGCAGTTAATACAGGTCGTGATTCGTCGCTGGAAGCGGAGAAAACTACCTGCTGTAGAGCATGTTTCATTTCTTGAGCTGGTATCGTAAAATTTTCTTCGCTTTGTAAAGCTGGCATTACCGGGTAGTCATCAATAGCAGTGCCATTTATTATAGATTTGTAGTTTTCCGCAGATATGTGTAGTCTATTTTCGTTTTGCTTTAGTGAAATAGTGGTTTTTGGTAGGTTACTTACAAAATCCTGAAAAAGCCGAGCGGGGACTGTTAGAGAACCTTCTGTCTTAATTTTTGTACCAACCTGTTGAGATATCGCTATATCAAGGTTTGTAGCCGAAATTCGAAGCTGATTGTTAGTGGTTTGAATTAGTACGTTATTTAGTATTGGTAGGGTAGTTCGACCAGTCGCAACACGAGCAACATTATTAAGTGCCTTGTTTAAGTTTTCTTGTGTAACTTGAAGATCCATATATTATTTAACCTTTCTTATTAATATATTAGTAGTTTTAGTAGTAAGCTATGTGAAAAGTGTGTAAAAAACGTATTCAACAGAGTATTTTTATATAAATTATAAGTGGAAGGGTTGTGTAAAAATGCGTAGTTTCTTTTGGAAAAACCACCAGAATTAAACACACCTAAAACGCTAAAAAAAACGGCCGTGCAAAACTCAAAAAAAACGGCACAGTTTGTACATACGTTTTCCACATAGTTATGCATATAGTCGCTCCTTGATTTGATTTATAGACTCCCTGATATAGCTATCTGCTGATATTTCTCGGCTAATCTTCTCAACAGAGTGGAGGGCGGTGGTGTGGTCTTTTCGGCCTAACTCTCTAGCAATTATTGGGAAACTAAGGTGTAGTTCACTCCTAAGAAGATACATTGCTATTTGTCTTGGTACCACAATATCTTTATCTCTTTTTGGTCCAAGGATTTCATCGGTCGTTATATGAAAATATTTAGCGGTCTTTTCAACAACTTGCTTTGAGCTAATATGGCGTGGTCGATTTTTTGTGTTGCTAAGTAAACTTTTAGCCATAACGATATCAGGTGATATACCTCTCATTTCACACATAGCTAAAAGTTGATTTAATACCCCTTCTAACTCTCGTATATTTGTTCGGACTCCTTGAGATAAATACTCCACAACATCGCTAGGTAGCTCAATACCACGACTCTCTGCTTTTGTTTGTATGATAGCGCACCGCGTTTCAAAATCCGGAGTTTGCATATCTATGCTCATACCCCAAGCAAAACGAGACCGTAAACGATCTTCAAGTGTAGGAATATCTTTTGGTGGTTTATCGCTACTAATAATAATTTGCTTGTTTGCTTGATGAAGAGCGTTAAAAGTATGAAAGAACTCCTCTTGAGTCTTCTCTTTCCCAGCAATGAACTGAATATCATCAATAATCAATACGTCAGCCCCTCTGTAATATCCTGCAAAATCAGTATTCTTCTTGTACCTTATAGCATCTAAAAATTCTTGCACAAACTGCTCGGTTGACACATAAACAACTCTTGCGCCAGAGTTTTTAGCAATGACTTCGTTGCCAACTGCCTGTATTAGGTGAGTTTTTCCTATTCCTACCCCCCCATAAAGAAATAAAGGATTGTATTTCGTTCCTGGACTACTGGCAATTGCCTGACAAGCAGCATAAGCTAGCTCGTTTGCTCCACCCACAATAAAAGTATCAAAGGTATAACGGGTATTAAGTCCTTGTCTGTAGCTATGCGACAAAGCATTATTGGTGGATACTGGATTATTTTTTGGTTTTTTGTCCTGTGACAATATTACAGGAGAGTCATCTATTTTTTGATGAACAGCAGTGACTGGTACAATTTTGTATTCTACAGCTCTGGGTTTCATCCCATTTTTTTCGAGAGTTGACTTTATCAGTGGGTCATACTTTTTTTCTAGTTGTTGTTTTATGAATATATTTCCAACACCAATTACAAATACACCATCTTTTTGTTTTACTATACGAGTATTCTTAAACCAGGTGACAAAACTACCACGCGAAACAGATAGTTCTATTTCACCCAAAACGGCTTGCCATAGCGATTCTTGCATTCAACCCTCTTCGTATTAACGATTACTGGTTCATACTATAGCAATCAAGCAAGGGTTTTTCCACAGCCTTTTAAACAACACCAAAGTATTCAATAGAATGACACACTAAAGAAGTAAATTTTTCCACAAGATTTACGAACTTCTTTAAAATTGTGTAAAACTATTGAAAAACGGTGGATATCTTGATAAGATTATTGGGGTAAATATTGTTAATAATGCAATATGATCTCGTGATCAACGCGAGACTTTTATTTTTTCACTTAAAAAAGGTACAATATAAGAATATGCCAAAAAGAACATTTCAACCAAAGAAGCGAAAAAGATCACGCGAACACGGGTTTTTTAAGCGCATGGCTACAAAAGCCGGACAAAAGGTTCTAAAACGACGCCGTCTAAAAGGCCGAAAAAAACTTTCAGCATAAGGTTTAGGCAAGGTTGTGATAAAAAAATCACATAGGTTTCATGGTCACAAAAGCCTAAGGTTTGTAATGTCAAAAGGTAGGGTTGTTAGAGACAATAACCTAGCGCTCAAGTATATCTACAACAACCAACAAAACAAGTTTCGTGTGGCAGTGGTGGTTAGTAAGAAAGTCAGTAAGTCCGCGGTGGTTAGGAACCGCATTAGAAGAAGGGTTTACGAGGCAATTAGGTTGCGAGAGGCTCAAATCACTAAACCGATTGACCTAGTGTTTTTTGTATATAGTCCAACACTTAAGGATATAGGATTTAATAATCTAGAAGAGAGCATCTCTAGACTACTAAAAAGTACGACCCAGTAACTCACCAGCTCGTTTAGTTAAGTAATTAATTATCAACAGGGGTTGTTTCATGTTATTATAGGGTCTAGATGTTAAGGAAAAACCAATGTTTAACACTTTAATCGTTCAGCCAATTTTCAATATCTTAGTTGCCATATATGCACTACTGCCAGGCCATAACTTTGGTGTTGCAATTGTAATATTCACTATTCTTATTAGGCTAGCGATGTGGCCACTGGTTAAAAAGCAACTTCATCACGCCAAAGCGATGCGAAAACTTCAGCCAGAACTAAAGAGAATAAAAAAGGCGTCTAAAGGTGATAGAGCAAAAGAGTCCGCAATGGTTATGGAGCTTTATAAAGAACGGGAAATTAATCCTTTTTCATCGGTTGGCTTAATAATTTTGCAACTCCCAATAATCATCGCTTTATACAGCGCGATTAGTAAAATTGTACATGACCCAAATATTATTAATACTTTTTCGTACCCATTTGTTCAACATTTGCCGTGGATGAAGGAGTTGTTGGCTGATCCTTCGAAATTTGATAACTCACTAGTCGGAATAATTGATTTATCTAAATCAGCGGTGCCTAGTGGCGGGGGTGCAATATATATACCAGCACTGATTCTTGTGGTGTTGAGTGCTGTAGCTCAATATTTCCAAGGTAAGCAACTAATGCCTCAATCTAGTGAGTCCAAAAAACTAAGAGACATATTGCGCGAAGCCAGCGAGGGAAAACAAGCAGACCAAAGCGAAATGGCCGCCGCAACTGGCCGGTTTACACAATTTATGATTCCTGGGTTTGTTTTGATTTTCACCATTGGCTTACCTGCAGCACTACCACTCTACTGGCTAACTACTAGTGTAGTGGCAATTATTCAACAATCTAGGGTGCTACGAAAAGACGAAGAAGAGCTTGAGCAAAACATCAGCAAGCCAAATAAAGATGGCGTCATCGAGGGAGAGGTTATTCTTCCTAAAAAACCAAAACAAAAACCAGCAAAAACCTCCAAAAAAAGTAAGAAAAGGAGGAAGAAATGACAACTAATTCAACAACTAGCACAGAGAAAGCGATGAACTTAAATGAATCGCTTGAAGAAGCAATACAATATTCTAAAAAATACCTTGAGGATATCATCTCTTTCTTCGGATTAAATATAGATATTTACGCTACTGCTAGCGATGAAGAAGTTATTGAGCTACACGTTCCATCGACACACCTTAACGGGTTTTTAATTGGCCAAAAGGGCGACACTATGCGTTCGATGCAACAAATAATTTCGAGCGCCTTACGGAATCAACATTATGCCCACAACAGGGTTGTAGTTGATGTAGCAGACTATAAGAAACAGCGAGCAGATCGCCTAGCCGAAAAGGTAAAAGAGTGGATTGAAGAGGTTCGAAGTGGTGGCGAAGATTACCATGTTAACCCGATGAGCCCAGCTGACAGAAGGGTTATTCATCAGGTGGCATCAGAGCACGGTTTAGCTACCGAATCTGTTGGTGAGGGGCGCGATAGACACGTAATTATTAAAGTAGACAAGAAGAACTAAAACAGTAGCTTAACTATCCCCCCAAAACTTGTTTATATACGTCGAGGGTTTCTTTGGCCATTTTTGGCCAGGAGTATTTTTTTGACTGAGCATAACCAGCCTTAACTAACTGATCACGAAATTTTTTGTTGTCCAATATAATTGTAATTTTATCTGCCATATCTTGCACATCAGTAGGACTGAAATATAAAGCACCCTTGCCGTAAATTTCTGGTAAACACGTAGCATTACTACTAACAAGCGGACAACCATGAACCATTGCTTCAAGCCCTGGCAATCCAAACCCCTCACTTAGCGAGGGCAAAACATAACATTCTGCGTTTTGATAAAGCCACTTCAGCTGGCTATCGTCGACAAACCCCAAAAAAACTACATTATTGACAGATTTTTGATCCACTAGGTTAATAATTTCCTGATATGCCAAATCTATCTTTCCAGCCAACACTAACACTAACTCTGGGTATTTTTGTTGAACTAAGGCAAATGACTCAACTAAATTACGAAGGTTCTTGTGTGGTTGAGCTCGACCAACATAAAGCAGGAACTGTTTATTTGATAGTTTTTTAATAGATTGTGGTGAGATAGGTATCTTGTCGGCAGATTCATGAGTTACGGTAATCTTGTCTTTACTAACTCTATATTTTTTAATCAAATCATCTTTAATATACTGACTTGGAGTAAGTATCTTAGAGGATTTCTTACAAACAACATAATTCATCAGACTATATAACTGTTGCCGAAAGGCTTGAATAATGCTATTTTGGTGTGTGTTTTTAAACCTGAGGGCGGTTAGGTCATGCATCATTGTTATAGTTTTTCCCGAAAGCAACAATGGTTGTTGTGTCATACTAAAAAAAACCAAATCAGGCTTTAGTTTTTTGATTTGTGCTAGCAAACCAAATTGTTCGCCAATACTAAAACTACGAAAGTTTGATGTAGTGACCTGAAACGACGGTGCAATTTTTTCTATATAACCTTTTCGTTCTGGCGTGGTAATAACGGTTATTTTGTACCGGGGATTAAGCAGATGAAGATGCTCTATAAGTTTGTCAGAATATCGACCAGTTGAAGTACCAGAAATACGATTATCTATTACGATATGACGAGGCATAATGGATAGAATTATAGAGTAATAGTCTAAGAAGTGCTATTTTTGGCACGCTTCGGTTGCGACGCAAGACCCAAGCCTATACTTAAACTTACTAGTGCCCACCAAGTTATGGGAACTGATTCCTCTGTCCACATGGGGATAAACAACCCAATGGTTGCGATAGTGGCTAGCAAGGACCAATATGCGTGTCGCGAGTTTGGTGAACTAAACCAGCTGATTTGTTGCCAAGTTGCAACCATGAAGGCCACAAATAACAACAAACCAATAACGCCTAGCTCTAGCCCATATTGTATATACGAGTTCTCTGTAACAACATACGCCCCAGAATTGTTATTGCTTAGTCTTCCCGCTGGGCTGGCATATCCATGACCCCGACCTAGAGGATTAGAAATAAATAACCTCATATTGTTGCTATAGCTTTTTAATCGAAGCTCTGTAGATCCGTCAGCTTGATTATCCGTCTGATGTAGTAGTAAAGATCTACCAACCGGAGTGAATGTAATAGCAGAAATACTCAACAAGGTCACAACAATACTCAACACCAACACAATACGAGCTTTGTGGTTCGATAATAATAGACGCTTGTTAACAAACGCATACCAGCCAATAAGTATCAACAATCCAATCCAGGCGCCCCGCGAAAATGACCATATAACACCAAGCGCCACGGTTGATAAAACTAAGTACCAATCACGTTTTAATAGCTTCACTTGATTAAATAACACCAAAGCAAAGGGAATTAATAAGTACACGCCCAAAGAATTGGGGCTACGAAATCCAGCCTGCATGCGTTTTATTGGAAGGTTTGCACTGACTAAGTATTGAGCACCTGGCCTTCCTGGTCTATCTATACCAGATGCATCATAGCCAAGGCCGGTTATGTATCTTGGTGGCAATAGAACCATGACTATTCCCAAAACCACACTAATCACACCACAGACAACAACTAGTCTACTGACGTCGTTAACCAGTTGTTTTTTATAGATTACTCCCAACAGCGCTCCAGATAGTACTACTCCAACAAACCGAACATTAAGCACAAAACCTACAAAACTAACCGGATTTATTCCTATTATTAGCAAAAACAGTCCACAGTATATTGTAAAAGCTAGCAGACTGATACCAAACACACTACCTAAGCCCTTCATGAGCTTAGAGCGATATTCCTTGTGTCTTGCAAAGATAATTATTGAGAGTAACGCTAAAAGCACAATAAAAACCTCTTCAAAACTACTACTCAACAAGATGTTATTAATCCTAGAATCGATAATAGTTGTAATTAGTGCTGAAAACGGAATGATTGCCACAAAAAAAAGAAAACAATATTTCAGAAATATCGAATCACGACTGATATTACTCATCCGTATTAATTATGCACCACTAGCTTTACAACAACTAATTAATCTTTGGTATTTTGGGGGGTTTACTTTTATACAATATGCTATCGATATACTCAGTACTTACAGTAAGATTGCCTTGAATTTTCTTTCGTTGCTGACGAGTATTCGGAAGTAACACAAACGATTTCGCAACACCTTTAATAAATGACCCGATATGGTGATCTCTGATTGCTCCTCCGAGCATACGCAGAAGGCCATATAAAAACAATGGTTTATACTTCCAAAAAAGGTTACCAGGCATATTTTTGTTAAAAA
>CAZTWB010000029.1:0-9202 GCA_964617035.1 uncultured Candidatus Saccharibacteria bacterium | reverse complement strand
ATCACCAGCCAACCAGGAGAAGGCACAACAGTGATAGTGGGGATGGGGTGAGAAAAAGTGCTTTACATGATCTTGTACATCTGATAGAATTAAATCTTGTTATATATTTATGGCTAGCAACAAAGAAGTAATCGAGTTAAATGGTGTGATTGTGGAAACCTTACCGGGTACACAATTCAAAGTTGAACTCGAGAATGGCCATCAAATTATAGCTCATGTTGCTGGAAAGATGCGCAAACACTACATACGTATCGTGCCTGGTGACAGCGTTACGGTTGAGTTGACCCCTTATGATCTAACTAAGGGAAGAATCACCTATCGCAAATCATAAATAATAATACGCAGTGAGTTGCAATATATTGCAATCCGTAATCACCCACGAGAAGGAGACGATCAAAAGGATGAAAGTACGTGCAAGTGTAAAGAAAATCAGCCCCGACGATAAGATTGTTCGTCGTAAAGGCCGTCTTTACGTTATCAATAAGCTAAAACCAAAGCATAAGCAGAGGCAAGGTTAGTTATGGCAAGAATTTCTGGAGTTACAATTCCAAATGACAAGCAAATCGAGACTGCCTTAACGTATGTATATGGTATTGGCCCCAAGTTCAGCAAAGATATACTGAAACAAGCCAAAATTGACCCAACGATTCGTGTTAATAAATTAACTGATCAAGAAATTTCGCAAATTCAAGATGTAATTAATAACAATTATACAGTTGAAGGTGAACTACAAAGAATTGTCACGTCTAACATTAAACGACTCAAGGAGATAAATTCTTATCGTGGTATGCGTCACAAGGCAAACTTGCCGTCTCGTGGTCAACAAACTCGAACCAATGCACGGACTCGACGCGGCAAGAAGACTACTGTTGGCGGAACTAAGAAGAAAGCACCAGCTAAGACTTAGGTCAGGAGAATATAGGATATGGCAGAGAATACTACAAGTACAGCAACTATCAAAAAGAAAAAAGCTAAACGCTCAGTTCCTTATGGACAAGTCCACGTATTGGCGACCTTTAATAACACTATAATTACTTTCACAGATAGTAAAGGTGGTGCATTAACCTATGCTAGTGCAGGCGGTTGTGGGTTTCGTGGATCCAAAAAGGGTACAGCATACGCAGCACAAGTTGCAGCAGAAAAGGCAACACAAGCAGTTAAGCAGATGTACGGCATGAGTAAGGTTGATGTATATATTAGAGGTATCGGTCTTGGTCGAGATGCGATCGTTAGAGTCCTAAATACTATGGATGTTCGCGTCGAAAAGTTAATTGATGTAACTACCGCTCCTCATGGTGGTGTTAGACCAAAGAAAGCACGAAGGGTTTAGTATTATGGCAAGAGATTTACAACCAATTGTTAAAATGAGTCGTCGTGAGGGTTACGCTTTACACCCAAAGGCACATAAGGCTTTGGTTAAGCGAGCCACACCAGCAAATCCAGGTGGTCGAAATAGCCGAAACAAACCTAGTCAATATGCGATACAATTACGCGAAAAGCAAAAAGTTAAGCGGCTGTACGGATTATTGGAACGACAATTCCGTAAATTGATGGCTGAGGCTGATCGTACAGAAGGACAGTCCGGTGAACACCTATTAATATTCCTTGAAAGACGCTTAGACAACGCAGTCTATAGAAGTGGCCTAGCGGTCAGTAGACGGTCTGCTAGACAGTTAGTTACTCACGGTCATTTTATGTTAAATGGACGTCGCGTAGATATACCATCAATCCGTATTAAGCCCGGTGATGAAATTATTCTTAGAGATGCGAGCAAATCGAACGAGTATTTTAAGAAGATTGATGATGTCAGCCCAGGAGGTCAAGAAAATGAAGCCTCATGGCTAACTGTAGATAGAAAGAAGTTCAAAATTAACATCACAGGGACACCAACACGTGATGAAGTTGAACCAGATATAAACGAGCAATTAATTGTTGAGTATTACTCACGATAAGGAGGCAAAATGTCAAAAAATATATATGTACCAGGAGTAGTGTCAGTCGATGAACATTCTGCTGCAAGCGCAACTTTTGCAATTGAGCCATTACATACAGGTTACGGGATGACACTAGGCAATAGTCTTCGACGTGTTCTTCTTTCAAGTATTGCTGGTGCAGCGGTTACGGGATTTAGGATTGAAGGTGCAACACATGAATTCACAACTGTATCTGGAGTAAAAGAAGATATTGTTGATATTATGTTGGCACTTAAAGGCATTCGTTTTAAGGTATTTTCAGACCAACCCCAAGTTTTATCTATAAAAAAATCAGGTAAAGGCCCAGTATTGGCAAAAGATATCCAAGCTACTGCTGATGTAGAAATAGTTAATAATGATCATTTAATCTGCACAATAGATGATCCTAAAACAAATCTGAACATTGAAATTACAGTTGAAACAGGTCGTGGCTATCGCCCAGTTGACGAAACCGCCCATCGAAAATCTAGTGATATGATATCGGTTGACGCGATCTTTAGCCCAGTGCAAAGAGTACGATATAAAGTCGAAAACACCCGTGTTGGCCAAATGACCGACCTTGACAAACTAATATTGGTAATCGAAACAGATGGAAGTATTACTCCGAAAGACGCTTTTGAAGAAGCCGCAGCAATTTTAGTTAATCAATATACTGCACTTGCTGGACAAACCAAAGTTGAAGCTGCTCCAAGTCTTGTAGCGACTCAACCTGTCGCGGAGGAGTCTTCTGAAGAAAGTGCAGAGTTGATGACTCCTATTGAAGATCTTAATCTTACGGCTCGCACAAGTAATGCGCTTGTTAATAACGATATACACACACTGAAAGATTTATTAAGTTTAGGTGACGCTGAATTAAGAGACCTAAAGGGATTTGGTGCAAAAGCTCTTGACGAAGTTAAAGATAAAATGGCGGAGTTGGAGATTTAATTATGCATCGCCATGGATACGTAGGTCGAAAATTTGGACGTGAACGTGATCAGCGCGAGGCTTTGATTAAAAGTCTAGCTGAATCGTTGATTGTCCGAGAATCAATTGAAACCACATTACCAAAAGCCAAAGAGCTTGTTCCGTATGTTGAAAAGCTGATTACCAAAGCAAAAAAAGGAGATTTACATAGTCGACGTCTTGTTATTCGAAGATTAATGACTAAAGAGACGGCAAATAAGCTAGTCGATGCAATTGCCCCTAATCTAACCGACCGCACTAGTGGTCACTTAAGGATTGAGCGTACACGTTTACGGCGTGGAGATAATGCTCAACTAGCAAAGGTAAGTTTTGTAGACGATCTTTCTTTAGAAGAAAATGATAAGCCAAGGGATGATGCTAAATCAAAGGCTCCCGCTTCCAAATCAAAAAAGAAAGACGAGGTGAAGTAATATGAAGACATATAGCGCAAAGCCAACAGACATAAAAAGGGAATGGATTATTATTGACGCAAGTCAGGCAACTCTTGGTCGCTTATCGACACAAATAGCTGATATCTTGACCGGAAAACTAAAACCACAATACACACCTCACATCGACTGTGGTGATTATGTGGTTGTGATCAATAGCGATTCATTAAAGGTCACTGGGAAGAAATTAACCGACAAAATATATTACCGCCATTCTGGATATCCCGGTGGCATAAAGCAAATGACCCTAAATGAAAAGATAGATAAGGATTCAGCTGATGTAGTTGTTAAGGCAGTAAGAGGAATGATTCCTGCAAATAAATTGCGTCCTGGTCGATTAGCAAGACTTAAGGTTTATGCTGGCAATGAACATCAGCATACAGCTCAAAAACCAAAGCAAATTAACGTTAAGGAAGCCAAATAATGACAAAAAACAGTTATTTCTATGCACTAGGACGACGAAAAAGTTCAACAGCTCGTGTTCGTATCATGAACGGAGATGGAGTAGTTACAATAAATGATAAATCTGCAGAAGAATATTTTTCAGGTAGTAAGGCGTTATTAGCAGAACTTCAAAAGCCATTTGCACTACTCGATCAAATCAATAAGTTTGATGTGAGTGCTAAAGTTAGCGGAGGTGGTCATAATGGTCAAGCTGAGGCCATAAGACTTGGAATAGCGCGTGCGCTGGCTACAATGAATGGCGATCTTAAGGGTACTTTAAAACGTGCTGATATGCTTGGTCGCGACCCTAGAGAGAAGGAGCGTAAAAAGTTTGGACTCAAAGGCGCTCGAAAGCAACGTCAGTTTACTAAGCGATAGGTATAGCACTATTACTTTTACTTACATGTTGACAATTAATCAGTATCGGTGTATTTTGGTTAAGTGATGATGCGTATAGTAGATTACATATTGTTTTGGTTTAATCGCCCAGAAATGGCGGTTATTAAAGTACGCATTAAATAATATCTAAGTAGAAAAAATTAAAATAACCGCCTAAACCAAAGGCGGTTATTTTAATTGAAAGGAATTCATATGATCTTAGACAACCAATTAGCTATAGAAGTACTTAACGAGCATAATATTGAGATGGATCCAACCGACCCTCGCTCACCAGGAGAGTATGTAATACAACTATTAGTCTTGATCGAAGAAGTAAAAATGAATGATCGTCGAGATGAACTAAATTTAAGAAGTCAATCAGCACAGTCTGATGTTCCATATTTTGCTTAATATAAAGTATAATTATGTCAATGAGTAAACCGGTAGTCTTAACAGGCATTAGATCAAACGAAGAACCTCAGCTAGGAAATTATTTTGGAGCAATGCTTCCAATAATTGACATGTCAAAAAAACATTCTAGCAAATATCAAATTAATCTATTTGTGCCAGATCTTCATAGTTTTACTACAGAAATACAGTACGATCGATTATATGATCAAACAATGAATACTCTAAAAAAGTTTGTAGCTTCTGGATTGTCACTAAATGACGACAATGTGCATATATATAGACAGAGTTTTGTGCCTGCTCACAGCGAGCTAACAGTTATTCTAAACAATTTTACTGGATTTGGTGAAATGTCACGGATGACTCAATTTAAGGATAAATCAAAAGGGAAAGATTCGATAAGTGTTGGTTTGTTTGATTACCCTGTCTTAATGGCGTCTGATATTTTATTGTATAACGCTCGGTTCGTCCCCGTGGGGGATGATCAATCTCAACATCTTGAGTTTACCAGAGATATTGCAGAGAGGATTAACAGTAAGTTCGGTAATATCTTCACTATTCCTGAGTCTGTAAAGGAACAACACAAATTATTTGGGAACGATCAAGGCTTGAGGATTAAGGATTTACATGATCCACATAAGAAAATGAGTAAATCCGATGAGTCTGGTAAGGGTGTTATATTCTTAAGTGATAACCCTGAGCTTGCACGAAAAAAGGTAATGAGCGCAACCACCGACAGTGTAGGTAAAATTCAATATGACATCATAAACCAGCCAGGTATTAGTAATCTACTTCAAATTCTTGCCTTATTGTTAGGAGAAGAACTGGATGTAGTAGTAAAGAGATATGCGGGTCAAACCCAATACGGAGCATTAAAGCAAGATGTAGCAGAACAGGTAGTTCAATTTCTATCATCGTTTCAACAAAAACTATCATTGGTTGATGAAACGGCATTGTTGAGCAAGTTAGAAAAATCCGAAAAGATTATGAACGAGCAAGCAAATACAGTGCTATTTAAACTACAAAAAGCTGTTGGATTAAGAGGTAAATAACGCGATGCATGCAACCTCAAGCTTCAGAGGTATGACACCGGAAATAAAACAGACCAGACAGCTATTGTCCCCTGTTGAAGTTGATAAAATAGAAGAAATTGAAAAATATAAATGAAGAAATGGGAATATAAAACCGGTTCAAGTGTTCGACTTGACATTGCACTGCAACAACAATTGCCAAATTTATCCAGGAGTTACATAAAAAAAATTTTAAAAAGTAATAAAATAATGGTAAATAACCAGAGTCAAAAAGCTGGGTATATGCTCAAGAAAGGCGACGTCATTATACTTGATTTTGAAGAATCTGAGGAGCGGATTGATGATATAGATATACCGATTATCTATGAAGACAATGACTGTTTGGTGATAAATAAACCAGCCGGGGTGTTAAGCCACAGTAAAGGCTCGTATAGTCCAGAAACTACGGTGGCTACAATTATTGCCGACAAGGTTGAGGAGCTAAAAGGTGAAAGAGCGGGAATAGTTCATCGGCTAGACCGCATGACATCTGGCGTGATGATTTGTGCAAAAAATCAAGAATCGCAAAAGTGGCTTCAAAAGCAATTTGCGCAAAGAAAAGTCAAAAAAACGTATGTAGCAGTAATAAAGGCTGGTTTAAACCCCAAAAAAGCAAGAATTGATATGCCAATAGAGCGCGATCCGCGAAGCCCTAAACAATTTAGAGTAGGTATAAATGGCAAAGAAGCTCAAACAAATTATGAGATATTTGAATCAAATGACCTATATTCAACAATAATTCTTAATCCTGAAACTGGCAGAACTCATCAGTTAAGGGTGCACTTAAAACAACTTGGCTATCCAATTGTTGGCGACATATTATATGGAGGAGAGGAATATTCCAGATTAATGCTACATGCCAAGGATCTAGAGATAACTTTACTAAACAGGAATAGGCAAGTTTTTAAAGCACCGCCTCCCAGTGAGTTTAAAGATATAATGGGTCTATGAAAATTATACTAAGTGCAAATACGCAGTCTTCAATAAGAAATATATGCAGTAAACCACCTCACGGACTTGGGATATTCGCCCCGATTGGATTCGGAAAAATGCATGTCGCTAAATATATTGCGCACAATGTTCTGGGTAGTTCACCTGATATTGAAGGTCAACATATAAAGATTGTATCTCCAGAAGAGGATAAAAACATGGTAACCATTGATCAAGTTCGCGAAATACATGCTTTTTTTAAGCTAAGGATTAAGTCTGATAAACAGGTTGCTAGGGTCTTGATAATTGAAGATGCACATAAGATGCATGTAGATGCTCAGAACGCGTTATTAAAAATACTAGAAGAACCACCCAGTCATTCTATGATAATACTAACAGCCACTTCTACGAGTGGGTTATTACCTACCATCCTTTCGCGCATTGAAAGGCTTCAACTATCGGAAGTCTCGACCTCGATGATTCATTCGTATTTTTCTAGCGACTATAATGATGATGAGATTTCTAGAGCACAGATAATTGCCAGGGGACGGATTGGGCTGATTACGTCCATATTGCAAAAAGCCGACCATCCTTTGCTTGAATCAATCGAATCTGTCAAGAACTTCTTAAAGGGAGAAAAATACACCCAGCTAGCATCTTTAAATGAACACTTAAATTCAATAGATATGTTTTTGGAAGCACTTCAAATTATTAGTTACTCTGCATTTATACAATGCATAAACAAAACTGCCGTGCCCAACGAACAAGCTAAGAGATGGTTAAAAATATACAAGCAATCATACTTTGGGTTACAAGACTTACAGCATAATGCTAACCCTAAAATACTTTTAACAAACTTAACCTTAGCAATCTAGTATAGTATAATATAAATAGATGTTCGCTTTAATATTGCTTGGAATTTTTGGGTTTCTGACTTATCGTAGTGCAAGCCATTACGAAGATGACATAGTTCAACTACCAACAAAGCTTTCTAATCGACTGGGTCAGCTTTGGAATGTTGCTCATCAAGGGATGCGTGAAAACAGGTTCTTGCGGGCTGAGAAAGCTTTATTATTGATACTAAGGATCGATGAAAAAAATGCCGCAGCATATAATCGGCTTGGAATCTTGTATGCAAAACAAAAAGAGTATAAAGATGCAATTGATTGCTTTGAGATTGCTTCAAGCATTGAGACATCTCCATCAAGTTTACATAACCTTGGCCTTATATATTATGAAACGGAGCATTACGATAAAGCTGGAGCCGCCTTCGAGCAGGCACTTAAATTAGAGGATGGTCTCGCAACTAGACATATTGCGTATGCTAAAGTTCAAGAAAAGCTCGGTAATGATAAGTTAATGTTTCAAGAACTCGAGAAGGCTGTAGAGTTAGAGCCAAACAAAGAATCATTAAGTTTACTGCATCGTGCCTATGAGAGTCGAAATCGCGAAGAAGACGCAGATAAAATTCAAAAAAGGCTAGATAAGCTAGTTGTCCCAAGTGGTAAACCGAAAAAGGTAATCAGACATAAGCGCAGAGTTGTAATTTAACCTCTGTTCTGATAAAATTCTTCGAGTACGTTAACAATTCATTATACATTTGACATGTGTATTGTTGCCGGCATAGCTCAGTTGGTTAGAGCGACGGTTTTGTAAACCGTAGGTCGTGGGTTCGAATCCCTCTGCCGGCTCCATTTAGGTATAATGCGAGAATACCTAAATATCCTGAGGAGAGTCAGGTCGGTGTTCTTTGACTAACACGTGTTAGTCAAATTGCAGGGATAGTGAAGCGGTCAAACACGGCAGACTGTAAATCTGCTGGCATATGCCTTCGGGGGTTCGAATCCCTCTCCCTGCACCAATACTGGTCATGATTCTATTATCAATTATTATTTCCAGATGATACCCAAAGTCCATTAGGTAAAACTAATTCGAATTCAACAATGGTAAACGCAGATATCGTACTTGGTGTCTGGGTTGATATTGATAAAGGTGAATAATTTGCCGCCGCTATTAATTAATGAGCTTTATTAAAGCTTAGTCTTAGAAAGTATTATGGCTTAGTATCAAATATAATTGTTGTTAAATTTCAAAATATTTGCTAGAAGCTTACTGTTGAATATATAATTCTTATGTTATATGAGAACAAATATTGAGGGAGACTGGTTTAGGGTGTATGTTGGTACCGAAGCCGAGTTCATCACTTATAATCATAGTAAAGATCATGCAATAGATTCGGTTAAGGAATATTGTTATGAAAATCAGTTTTTGGGATTGGATCCGATGATGATGTTGCCTCACGGAACAATTAGTGAACCATTGCAACCGAACGAAAGTCAAATGTATACAAAAGTATCTAATGAGATCAACATTCACACCCCACGCCTTGTTAGTTATCGTCAAAGCTCGCCACAAGATTCAAAAGAGCAAATAAACAATCAAACAGAATATGTTCCAGAAAATCAGCTAGCCCTATTTGGGCTGAAGTGCGTATTTCCACTAGATTCGGTTACGAAAGCAAGTGATTATTCGTATTTTATCCCATAGTTTGATAAAATATTCCAGGCGAATGCCGTTGTAGCTCAGTGGTAGAGCACTTCCATGG
>CAZTWB010000028.1:0-9449 GCA_964617035.1 uncultured Candidatus Saccharibacteria bacterium | reverse complement strand
CCCATTAATTTAACTACCGCGTATTCGTCTTTATTTTCTGCTAAAACTTTCTCTAGAGTATTGCGATAAGCAACACGCATATCGGAGTTAATATTAATCTTACTGACACCTATTCGTGAGGCATCTTCAAAATAATGACCGGGTGTTCCGCTCCCACCATGTAAGCTAATATTACAATCAAGCTCTTTACGAATCTGTTTTAGTAGTTCTAAATCCAATTTTTTGGGCACTGGATATTTTCCGTGAAGGTTCCCTATTGCGACTGCAAAAGTATCGATTCCAGTTGCATTAACAAATGATCTCGCTCCAAGGGGTGTACTAAAAGTCTTTTTTATTTCCGCATAATCAATCTTTTCGGTATGCAAATTCGAACTACCCCCAAAATAATGAGGTTCACTCTCGACTAAAGCACCAGTTAGTCTAGCGTAATTAACGACCTCTTTTGTAGCGCTGATAATTTCTTCATCACTAGCGTCATGGTTTGCCTGTGATACATCAATATGGATAAATTCAAACCCCGCCTCTATTCCGTCGAGAGCATCTTCTATGCTTGGACTATGATCAAGATTAATATACATCTCGATGTTATATTCCGCCTTGTAGTTATCTACCATATCGCGCACGTTGTCTAGCCCCAAGGCATCAACCTCACCCTTGCTAACTTCTACCAATACCGGCGCTTTCATTTTTTTTGCTGCTCTTGCTACTGCAATCAGCGTTTCTTGGTTATCAAGGTTAAATGCACCTACGGCAAACTTTTTGCTCCGTGACCTCTCCATCAAATCTCGTGCTTCAGCACAATTTTGTCGCATTTGTCTTAAAGTTAATGACACTATTATTTCCTCCTGCTTTGATATGTTTGATGAGCGACTAGTGCAATATGCTTTGCGGTTAGTCCAAGATGCTCAAATAACTCATTTGGTTTGCCAGACTCGCCAAATCTATCATGCACACCAACTCTTCTAAGTGGAACTGGTAAATGTTCAGATAGAAACTCTGCTACCGCACCCCCTAAACCTCCAGTTATTTGATGCTCCTCAACAGTGACAGCGCACCTTGTCTTTTTAACACTCTTAAGGATAGTTATGGCATCTAGTGGTTTAACAGTTGGACAATGGATTACCTCCGCCTCGATACCTTCCTTGTAGAGTATCTCTGACGCAACTAATGCATGATACGTCATTGTTCCGGTAGCAATAATAGAAATATCTGCACCCTCGTCATAAACATATGCCTTGCCAATCTCAAACGGCGTTTCTTTGGTAGATATTATTGGTACAGCCTCTCTTGCTAAGCGCATATAAGCGGGTTTTTTGTATTTTGCTAAGGCAATTGTGGCTTTTTCAGCCTCCACGCTATCGCTAGGCGCAATCACCGTCATGTTTGGTAGGGCTCGCATGATCGCGATATCCTCAAGCATTTGGTGAGTAGCACCATCAGGACCAACACTGACTCCAGCGTGAGAGCCAATAATGCGTACTGGTTGGTCATTAAGGCAAATCGTTGTTCTTATTTGCTCCCAATTTCTCCCTGGACTAAAGGCGGCATAACTACTGACATACGGAATCTTACCCATTGATGCTAAACCAGATCCGACGGTCACTAAATTCTGTTCGGCAACTCCAATTTCAACAAATCGTTCAGGAAATGCTTCTTTAAACAAGTGCATTTGGGTTGATTCGGTCAGATCAGCACAACAGGCCACAACATTATCGTTGTGCTTACCAGCTTCAAGCAGTCCTCGACCAAATCCTTTACGATTTGGTTCAAACTCGACCTTAGTATTATTCCAGTTTTTATGAACAAGATGAAAGTCAGACGCACTCATTGATGTTCTCCTGTAATTATACCACCTAAGGTTCGTAGTTCTTTTAAAGCTTCTTTGGCTTGCTCTTTATTAGGTACACCCTGTCCTGGAGCGCCACCGTGCCATTTATAGTTATACTCCATAAAGTCAACTCCTTTACCGGGTATTGTGTGTGCAATTATCACACTCGGCTTTTCAGTAATGGCACGGGCCATAGAACAAGCATCAATAATCGACTCGATATTATGACCATCTATTTCTTGTACATGCCAACCAAAACTTTCCCACTTATCTCGCAAATCCTCTAATGGCATAACTTCTTCAGTAGGTCCATCAATTTGGATATTGTTGCGATCAATAATACCAATAATATTATGTAGGTTATACTTGCTCGCCAGCAAACTAGCTTCCCAGATATTCCCTTCGTCTAGCTCGCCATCACCCATCACAACATATATCCAACGATGCGTGTCATGATCCATTCTCATGGCCAAAGACATTCCACAAGCTTGACTCAAGCCACAACCCAGTGGCCCACTAGTATTTTCTAGCCCCGGCAACCTTGTTCTCTCAGGATGACCCTGCAATCTTGACCCAAATCGCCTTAATGTTAGTAATTCTTTCTTTTCAAAATATCCGGCGTGGGCCATAGTTGCGTACTGCACCGGAACACAATGCCCGTTACTCAATAATAATATATCGCGTTCGTCCCAATTTGGTTTTTTAGGATTATGCTTTAAGATATCGAAATACAATGCCGTAAATATATCCGCTAAATCAAGTGGCCCGGCACTATGACCACTACCAGCATGCTCAAGCATTTTAATAATGTCTTCTCGAATAGAGTTAGCAATTTGATTTAACTGTTGAATTGAATATGTTTCTTGGCCACCCATATATTTGATATTGTAACATGCTTATGCCGTAAGAGTGACTAGTTTATCGTAGTTTTGCTTTGGTGTAGGAGAATTTTGTATGTACCCGCCAACATTCAGCACCCTCACGCCACCCGCTACCAATTGTTTAGCGTTTGAGTCATTGATGCCTCCATCCCAGCCGAACTCTAAATCGTCTTTCCATTCTTTTAGTTGGACGATCTTTTTTAATAAATCTAGGTCGGCAACTCCTCCAAACTTACCTAGATCACCACTAAATATCAACACATGATCCATTACAGATAGTGATGGTTTTATGGTGTGTGTTGATGTTTTTGGCAATATAGCCACGCCAACATTGATCCCTGCATTATGAATTTTATCGGCAATTTTTACAAAATTACCATCTGCTTCAGCATGAACAATTATCATATGTGGTTTTAATTTGATAGCTTCATCTAAGAAATCTGCTGGCGTTTTGTACATTAAATGCAAATCAGCCTTCAAGCCATCTGGCACCCAAACTTGCTCCAATGCGATGGTCGGTGACTCTGCAAAGACGCCATCTGTTAAATCAATTTGTATTCGCGATGCAAATGAAGCCACTTTATTTATTTGTGTCTGATAATCATGGGCGTCGCTCGCTAAAACTGTTGGGCAAATAATAGGCATTCTTATATTCCTTTATGTGAGTTGATCCATCTGCTTGATTCTTCTAGTATACCGAACTGCTCCCCCGAATGGAGTATTTAACCAAATATCAATAATCTGCTTAACGTCGTCAAGTTTTGGAAATTCTCTGGCTGGTAAACATAGTACGTTTGCGTCATCATCATTGCGCGAAACTCGGGCCTCTGCCTCGCTCCACACTAAGCTAGCTCTAATACCCTTAAAACGGTTGGCACTCATACAGACACCCTGACCACTGCCACAAATCAGTATGCCTTTACTATCGGGCATAGCTAAAACATTTGTAGCAACCTTTGCAGAATGGATTGGATAATCGTCATCTTGATCAAACTTATTACCGCTCACATCTTTAACATCATAATCTAGGCTACGCAAATAATGCTCGATGTGCTCTTTTAGACGGAACCCGTTATGGTCTGCCCCAACAAAAATTTTCATTTTTACTGATTAATTTGCTTGCCGACGTCAGCAACAACCTCGACCAACCGGTTGCTATATCCCCATTCGTTGTCATACCAAACTACTACCTTGGCTAAGCTTCCGCCAACCACGTTTGTGAGTTGCAGGTCAACAATGCCCGAGTGACTATTACCAATATAATCACTGCTCACCAACGGCTCGTCACTAACATCCAATATACCCTGATAAAATGGTTCCTTGATTGCATTAGTTAATGCTTCATTAATCTGTTCTTTGGTTGTATTCTTTTTTAATACCATAGTCACGTCGCTTAATGAAACTACCGATGTGGGAACTCGCACACTCATCCCATCAAACTTGCCTTTTAATTCCGGCACAGCTAATGTTGTCGCAATCGCAGCCCCGGTTGTTGTTGGAACAATATTTTCTGCTGCCGCACGTGATTCTCTTAAATCTTTAGCCGGCCCATCTTGCAAAACTTGACTTGCCGTATAGCTATGAACGGTAGTCAACATAGCCTTCTCTACGCCAAAAATTTCATCCATGATTGACATGATTGCTGCGAGCGAGTTGGTCGTACAACTAGCATTACTAATAATATCTGTGCTTTTGGCTAGTTTTTCATCGTTAGCGCCAAGTACTATTGTGTCAATATCGCCACTCTTTGTTGGACCAGAAATCACAACTTTCTTTGCTCCTGCTGTGATGTGCATCTTCGCGTCCTCACTTTTTGTGAAGCGTCCAGTTGATTCAATAACCACATCAACCTCAAGCTCCTTCCATGGTAAAGACTTTGGATCTTTCTCTGCTGTAACTGGTATCTTGTAGCCATCAACTATCAAGTTATGTTCATCAAAAGAAACATTTCGTTCATAAGCTCCATAATTTGTGTCGTGCTTCAGTAGATACGCTAAGGTTTCGGTTTTAGTCAAATCATTAATCGCGACAATATCAACATCTGATCTATCAAAAGCTATTTTAAAGGCATTTCTTCCAATGCGACCAAAACCATTAATTGCTACTTTAATCTTCATCATCTACCCCCGCTCTTATTATTTATCTTCATTTACTATAATTTTACCACAAGCAGGATAGTATCAATAATCTAGGTTCATGTTTCAAATACCTTGAACTCGCCTTCTTTAAGGGCAAGGATAGGCAAGCCGGTATCACCATAATTTGCGAGCTCATCGTAAGCTTTCTGCCAATCAATCGGTCCACGAGGATCACTATCACCAAAGCTCGATTGATAATGCGGCAAAAACTTAATGGGTAAAATACCGAATCCCTCATGCACTTCGCGCCAATCACAAGTCCAGAAGGCAACAGAAAGCATATCAGAACTTGCTGAGTTAGTAGCTACAACCTTTCCTTCAAATATTTTTGGCATTTCAAACTGTTTCATCCAATAGTTTAGTAAGTGCTCATCACCGCCATGAATGTAGATTACATCTGCCTGGTTGCACTGCTCTTCAAACTTATCAGGCATAGCTAGATCGAATGTCGGGTCGACACCTTCTGGCATGTCTTCACTTATAGCGTCGGAATAGCTTTGAAATTTTACCTCCCAATATTCACGTGCTTGGGCAAAGCTGCAGAGCAGAAACTTGGGTGAGTTGCCTAAACCTTTGATAATCTCTTGATGGAACTGTTTCTTGAGCTGTGGTGCGTTCTTGATTCCGCCAGAATTGAGTACATACTTAGTCATTCCCCAGTACCTTTACTATCTGGCCAACAAGCGTTTTTCTGTACTTGCCAGTAAAGTCTTTTGTTTCTAAAATTACTGCTATTTATTTTCCTACCTTCATAATTTCTTGTGCGATTGCTTCAGCTAACGCCGGATGTGATGGTTCATCAAAATGTATGCCATCATCACCAGGTTGCGCTACTGTAGCAGCATCAAGAAAATGGTAGGCTTTTGTCTGAGCAAGATCAGTAAGTATCTGGCCAAGTTCCTTTGACTTGTTTGTTGACAGATTGTCATAGTAACCGGTATAAAGCTCTTTGAAATGAGGGGCTGTGCTGTCAATAAGTATCGGGCTTACAATCAGTACATCAGGCTGTTGACCGTCCTTGTTCTTGGCAACTGATCTAGTCATGTCAACAAGACCACCTAAAGCTTCACCTATATCTTCAGGGCTACGATTAAATTCAATCTTCAGATCGTTAGTACCAAGCATTATAACCACAATATCTACAGGGCTATGGCTCTCGAGACACGGCTGTAAGTAGGTCTTGCCATTACGACCTGGCTTCCGTGTATATTCTAAGTCTGTCGTACGACTACCAAGCCCTTCTTCGATAATATAGTAATTACTACCAAGAATCTCTTGTAATTTACCTGGCCAGCGTACATTGGCAGGATAACGGCCACTTTTGTCAGGCTTTTGACCCCAGGTGTTTGAATCGCCATAGCAGAGGATTTTAATCGCGTCAGGATTTGTGTTCATGATACACACTCCTCTAGCAGCTCTGGAAGTTCAGATGAAGCCATACTGCAATGCGTAAAATGTCCCATGTTCTCAAACTCTCGGTATGTAGTTCCTGGAAGTGCTTCACGGATTATAGATCCTAGAGCTTGATTATCCACTGAAATTCTCCTTCAAGCACTTATTGGTTTTGCCAGCGGGTTTGGCATTCTTTGATGATTTGCCTGGCTTCTTCGGCGTCACCCCAGCTTTTAACTACAGTTGAACCGGGCTTCTTGAGATCTTTGTAGTGATTGAAGTGATGCTCGATCTTTTTTCGCCACTGCTCGTGCAAATCACTTAATGAGGTAATGGCATTGTCGGTATTGCGGTCGTCCTCAGGCACGCAAATGATCTTGTCGTCTACTTCACCATCGTCCTCAAAACGCAGCACTGCAACAACCCTAGCCTTCAGATAGACGCCTGTCGGGATTGGATCGTTGGTCAGCACCAAAGTATCAAGCTCGTCGCCATCTTCGTCTAGTGTTTGCGGAATAAATCCGTAGTTGACCGGCTTGGCAAAAATGCTTGGTTCCACACGATCAAGTTCAAAGATCGCCAGCTTGCGGTTCCATTCAATTTTCAGTGTTGACCACTTTGGTATCTCAATCACGGTATTAATTACACCGCTATCTATATCGCCAGCGTCTAAAATCTTATTAAAATCTGCCATATTTCCTCCTTATTCATTTTTTGGTTACTCATCAAATGGAATGTCTATTCCTAAATGTAACCTGTTTAGACATAGTAGACATTATAGTACAATGGTTAGTAAGATGAAAATTATCGGACATCGTGGGGCTGCTGGCCTTGCGCTTGAAAACACACTAGAAAGCATTAAAGAAGGCCTGAGTTCTGGTGCAGACTATATTGAATTTGATATTCGTCAAACTCATAACGGCAAAATTGTCTTATGCCACGACGCAGATCTGCTACGCACCTACGGAGTCGACCTAAAAATAAAAAGCTCCACATTAGAAGAGCTTCAAGAACAATGCCCAAAGCTACCAACTCTAGACGACGCATTACAGTTATTGAGTGGTAAGGGTGTAATCATTGAACTAAAAGAATACATTGACCCTAAAAAGATTTTTTCAATTGTTAGCAAGTATAACGATATTGATATTAGGTTTGCCTCGTTTGATCATCAAGCAATTCGAGCAATAAAGAATTATAATCAAGAAAGTTTCTGCTATGTTCTAGAACATCATAGCCCATTCGAGATCTTAAACATAGCGAGCAAGATGAATGCAAGTGGTGTTGGGTTGCATTATGGGATTATGAACCCTGTCACTTTTTTATTGGCAAAATACAAAAAGCTCGAAATCTACACCTATACACTAAACAAATCGTGGATTGCTCAATTGTTCAAATTTGTATATCGTGATGTTGCTGTTTGCACAGACTATCCAAACAAACTCAGACACCTCAAAACGAAATGAGAGCCAAGTTATTAAAAACCAACAAAATAGCTGATGATATATATACCTACTGGTTTTCAGTCCAAAAACCAGTAGACAATGTTCCAGGGCAATACGCTGAAATATACCTACCTCATAGCCAGCCAGATGACCGCGGAGAACATCGCAAGTTTACAATCTTTTCATCACCAACAGAAGATAATCTAGCAATTACAATACGAATCAGGGATGCTCATTGCTCTACATTTAAGCGCGCCTTACTTAACCTAAAACTAGACGACGTAATCAACTTTAGTCAACCGATAGGTGATTTTGTCCTGCCGATAAACAAACTAAAGTCGGTTATTTTTGTGAGTAGTGGCATAGGCTACACTCCGGTGCGTAGTATTATCAAATGGTTGTCTGACACAAACCAAAAACGTGATATTTCTATACTACAAGCAGTAAGATCAAAAAACGAAATCATTGACAAACAACTCTTTGATAAATTTCACACGGGATACTTTGTCGGGAAATCAAAGTTAAATGAGATACAAACAAGAATGTTGGCACTAATTAGAGAAAAACCAAATTGCCTAATATACATATCTGGCTCACCGACTTTTGTTGAACAAATCAATTCAATACTTAAAGAGTGTGGCTTAAACAGTAGTCAAGTTGTTGCAGACATTTTTGACGGATACTAACTACGATTTCTCGTCTAAATACTCACGAATTCTAAGAGCTGCTGTTGCACCCTCACCAACCGCCGATGCAATCTGCATTGTTGCCCCACTTCGAACATCACCGGCAGCAAAAACCCCCTTCATGGATGTCTGAAGATGCTGATCTGTTTTGACTAATCCTACTTCATCTAAATCTATTGAAGATTCTTTCAAAAAGCCTGTGTTTGGTAGCAAGCCAATAAATACAAAGACTCCATCGGTAGAAAACTCAACTTTCTGACCATCTCTTGTGCCGATCACTTTAACGACTTTATTGTCTTGTCCGATAATTTCATCGGTGGTCGTGTCTTTATGAATTGTGATTTTGTCGTTTGCTTCTAGCTCTTTTATAAGCACATCTGATGCTCGCAAATCACTGCGTACCAACATATCAATCTTGCTGGCAAACTTTGTCAAGAACAGCGCTTCTTGTACGGCTGAATTTCCACCCCCAACAACTACTAAATGCTTGTCGCGATAAAATGCCCCATCGCATGTTGCACAGTAATGAACACCTCGTCCGTAGAATTCTTGCTCTCCTGGTATTCCAAGTTTTTTATAATCGCTTCCTGTGCCAATCAAGACGGCTTTTGCTTTAATATCACCATCAGTTGTGGTGAGTGTTTTTGTGCCGTCATCGTTAAGGATAATTTTTGATACTTCTCCTAGTCGAATATCTGCTCCGAATCGTTCTGCCTGCTTGCGCAAATCCTCAGCTAAATCTAGCCCTGCTAAACCTTTAGGAAACCCCGGATAATTATCAACCCAATCGGTAATCGCCGCCAATCCACCAATTACGCCCTTCTCGTAAAGAACCGTCTTAATATCCTCACGTGTGGTGTAAATTGATGCACTCAAGGAGGCTGGGCCAGCCCCAACCATTACTACGTCTATTACATCATTTGCCATATCAATAACTCCCTAGCTTTCAGTCACCTAATTTATACATACTAAATGTTTTATTTATGTTAATGCTGGTGCCAATTTTGACAGATTGTAGCCAACAACTACTTCTTTAGAGTCATCTTCTTTCGTAACAACTGTTACAGGCACAGTCAATGCTC
>CAZTWB010000027.1:5013-9663 GCA_964617035.1 uncultured Candidatus Saccharibacteria bacterium | reverse complement strand
ACCCTATACTGTGCTGATTTGCAAAAAAACAAGCCCGTTATCTACTGCGGAGATATGAATGTTGCCCACACCGAAGAGGACCTTGCCAACCCCAAGCCAAATGTTGGCAAAAAAGGCTTTACCGCCGAAGAGCGCACAGGCTTTGACAACTGGCTGTCCGCGGGCTTCTTCGATACTTTACGTATCTTCACACAAGGCAACGGACATTACACCTGGTGGAGCCATTTTGCCAAAAGCCGTGAGCGCAACGTTGGCTGGCGCATCGATTACTTCCTGGTGTCTGAAGCCCTGAAACAAAAGGTTAAATCTGCAGAAATTCATGCTAATCAACTGGGTTCTGACCACTGCCCGATCAGCATAGGAATCCTTGAATAAATTTTGCTATCCATGTACCATTAACATAAGGAGTACATAATGCCAAAAACCAAAAATACAAGAAAACAAATCAAGCTCAGCCCCAAGACAATCGTTTTCGGTGCAATAGCAGTAATCGTAATTCTGCTGATATCAGTACAAATGTGGTTTAATCTTTTTGTTTGGGAAACCTTAAAAGGACAGTCAATTTCACAGACAAGAACTCAGATCATAAATGCGATAGATGGCCTCAATGAGCTCAGAAAATCACCTGTTGATGACCAAAAGATACCCGAAGCCCGCTTGATCTTGCCTAAAGGCAAGGGCGACCTTGCAACCATCAGGTATATTTACAGCGAATCAGTAGACGAAATGCCGGCAACCATTGATATTTCGACAACAGCTATCATTTCTACAAGCAAGTCTATACTCAACGCTAATTCTACCGAGGAACTATTCGAACAAGCGCCCATTACTCAAGCCTGTAGTCGTGGATTTAATATCAGTTTTGAAGATCCAAAGATAAACAGCGGAGACACTTCACTCAAATTTGTCGCAAAGAAGAAACTAGCCGACAACAGAGACATATACATCACACGGGAACAAAACTGCGGCGACAAAAGCAAGAACTCTGACTCAACCGAGCATATACTACACCAGATGATGGACGAACTCGAAAAGTATCTGCTCCAAGCCCAGAGCTACTAAGTATATGGGTACCCAGTGAGGTAATTCTACGTGTAATATTCTTCGTGGATATCCCAGTAATGATCAAATAACTCGGTTGCGCTATTTTCGAGCTTTTCTCGCATTTTTTGATAATATCGCACATAATATTCATCATTCTTGGAGAGGTCTATCAAGCCATCAATCTGTGTTAGGGCTCGCCCTACGAACTCCTTAGAAACATACCTATCAACAAACTCCTCACCCAATCGACAAAACGGCGAAATATAGCCGATCACACGCTCAAAAGCATCACCGGAAACGCCCTGATTTGATAAATCCTTGATTACAGCTTCTTGGATTCTGTCAATGTCGATAGCGAGAGTGTCTATATCGATTATACCTTCTTCCAGGTTTACAAACTGTCGCTCGATTGTTCGGTCTATACTTGTTGCTCCGGACTTTACGACATCCCGAGTAACTTCATCAACTTGCCGTGATATATCACCTGCAATTATTGATTTCTTGTTTTGGTCGGTCTTTGGTAGGCGAAGGGCAAGGTGAGTTATTTCATCCTGGAACATCTTAGCACTTTCATGATCAATATCATCTGAATGTTCTAAGATGTTTTGTAAAACTTCTATTTCTCGACGCGACATTAGCGCCTGTAAGTCTTTGAGTAAGTTAGGATCGCTCTGCCATAATTCCCTCACCATGCTCTTAAGGTTGGTCAACTTTGGATATTCTAGCGGGACAAACATCGAATTTTTTGCCCGAATATTTTCAGATAGATCAATAGCTAGATTCATCTGGTCATATACATGCAAAAATTCTGTCATGACAAATTCCCGTTCAATAAGCTCAGTCGCACGTCCAAAGTTCATCACAACACCTGCACGCCCAAACCAAGATTCCCTCATCCAAGACTGAAGATTGCTTTCAAGAGTTTTTGTAGCTTGCTCGCACCACAATTTGTCACGAGCCTTGATACGATCATAAATCGACACCTTGTGTTCCTCGTCAGGGTCAGAGCCCCAGAACTTCCATATTTTATGAGTGTAGTCGTGAATGTCCGGATATTTTAGTAGCATCTCCATATGTATACCATCGGCATACTCCAGGTACGGCGCAAGCTCTTCTGGGTGCTCTTTCGCTAGCTCCATAGCCATATTGTAGATACGAAGGAAGTGTTTCGGTTTCATGTTTGTTTTGTGAATAACCTCACCCAACTCCTCATCTATGGTGCTACCCGGCAGTAGGGTTGCTTCACTAAGGCCCAGGTGAATATACGCCAATCCTGCGTCCAGCTCATATCTATCCCACAGTTCAGTATCTTCAGAAAGATTGTTAACAAGCACAGCGCGAACGAGAGTATCCGCCTTACCATATTGCCCACTGGTCATCAGCTCGTGATAACTTTGCTCTGCCTGTTCTGGTGAAACGTCCTTGTGCCCAGTCACGTTCTCTATCGCGTCTTGCCAGCTATTACAGAAAAAGGGCACTCCATCACCATGCCAAGTTTCGAAAGAAGGACTAGGAACTGGCATGTCTAAGTCAGGTAAACGCTTGTCGATGAAAGCCAGATCTAATGCGTAATAGGTAGAGTCATGATAAACCTCTGAATCAAATAAAGTTGGTGGCTCATGCTCACAACTCATTACAGTCACTCCTTAGATATTTCATGGCTTTCATTCATGCTGTCGCATTCTCAATGGCACGATCAACAGAATGTTGTAGGCTCGACTGCAATTTACCCAAAAAAGCATCGTTTCTAGTTGGTTGGTATATCATAGGCTCATTCACATACATCTTGGGACGCCTCATATCATCACCATAAGTAAAGCCGACTGGCACCACTCCAACTAATAGATTTGCGGCAGCTTGCCCTAACACCGCATTAATACCTGGCTTTAAAGGCTGAACAACGTCTGGGCGTTCCGTATTCCGAGTACCCTCCGGGAAAATAGCCATATGCTGGCCGTGCTCTATTTTTTCTGCCGACGTCTGAAGCATCCTATCAGTTGCTAAGCGCCGCAAATAGTTAGCATCTTCATTAACATCTTTCTTGCGAAAGACAGGAATCGCCCCCATAGCATCTACACCTCTTCTCATTAACGGCTTTACTATCTTATTAGGATGATTAAACAATACCTCTTTAGATTGAATAAATGTATGCCCCACTAATGGGCGGAACACTCTTTCTCGCAGTGCCATAGCACTAACTACATACTGATCATTATCAGACAAGTGATTTAAGGCAACCACCAATCGACCATGAGCATACAGGATATCCTCGATGGTTTGATCTGCTCCATCAGCATACTCTACGTTAGGCCGAAACATCAACGACATAATTTTATGACCAATATAAGCCCCTATTCTTGGTTGTTGATATTGTTCATAATAATCATAGACGGCTTCGTAATTTTGCAGTGTTACCTCAGGTTTTTTCATTTCTTTATTATATACCCGAAATACTCATATGCAATGAAATTGAATTTATGACAACAACTGCCCATATTTTGATACACTGTTTCTATGGATAAATTCGCAGTATTCGATATTGACGGCACATTGATCCGTTGGCAGCTCTATCATGTTGTTGTTAACAGACTGGCCAAAGCCGAAGCACTAAACAATAATGCTCAACACGAACTAAAGCAAGCAATGATGAGCTGGAAGCGCAGAGAAAATGAAGATTCATTTAAAAACTATCAAAGTAAGTTAGTGCAACTTTATGAACAGTCTTTGCCAAATATAAGCACATTGGTTTTTGACAAACTTATTACTGAAGTAATTAACGAATATAAAGATCAAACGTATATATTTACTAGAAACTTAATTCACCAATTGAAATCCAGGGGGTACAAACTATTCATTATTTCAGGATCCCATCAAGAACTAGTTGAACAAATAAGCAGATACTACAATTTTGATGACTTTATTGGAGCAAAATATGCCAGAAATAACAATGGCTTTACTGGAGAATCTTCGATTCCAGCACTCAACAAAGCGAAGTCACTCAAACAACTTATCACTAAACACAAAGTAATCACCAAAGATAGTATTGGAATCGGGGACACTAAAAGTGATATCTCAATGCTTGAGATGGTTGACCAACCAATTGCCTTTAATCCTGACAAGTTACTATTTAATTTTGCCAAAGAAAGAGGATGGCAAATCGTTATAGAAAGAAAAAATGTAATCTATAAACTGGATAAAAAAGATGGCGTCTACGTACTGGATTAAGCAAACTAAAGAAGCCCCATCATTTCCGGGGCTCATCTGGAATAAGCCAGAAAATAAACTTCATGCTGGTAAATTGCTGATTATTGGGGGTAACTTGCATGCTTTTAGCACACCTTCGACCGCCTTTACTAAGGCAAATTCAGCAGGAGCTGGATCAATTAGGCTATTACTACCAGCTTCGATTGAAAAAATTGTTGTTTCATTGTTGCCAGAAGCCGATTTCGCACCTGTAACCCCGAGTGGTAGCTTCTCTAAGCTAGCCTTGAGCCAATTCCAAGAACATAGCGCTTGGGCAGATGGCGTGTTGCTTGCTGGAGATTTTGGAAGAAACAGCGAAACAACCATATTGCTAGAACGATTCATTCGAGAAACCACAGAACT
>CAZTWB010000027.1:0-5003 GCA_964617035.1 uncultured Candidatus Saccharibacteria bacterium | reverse complement strand
CTATCATAGTTGAGGATGCAATTGACAACCTGATGAATACCCCGAGTTTTGCAAACAACCCGAAAATTGTTGCTGTAACTAACTTTACTCAACTCCAGAAACTAGCGATGAAATTAAAATTCAAGACTGCCCTTACTTCGGGAATGCCTTTAAGTAGTTTGGCCGAAACTTTGCATGAATTTTCAAAGCAATACCCTATGGCAGTAGTAATAACATTCGAGAATAATTACATTGTTTCTTATCAAGGGCGTGTGTCATCGACCTCAATTTCTGACTCAACTAATAAAGTTATAGCTATGGCATCTATATTAAGCGTGTGGGCTATCCAAAATCCTAATAAACTTTTTGAGGCGTTGACCACGGCCATAACACAAAGTTGATAGCCTACTTTACATTATTGGTGTTTCGTGGTTTAATATATTGTTATGCAACGACGTGAACCAGCATATAGCAAATTTAAGAGAGATCTATCCGATAGAAATGTTATAAATCTAAATCGCGTTCTCGAAGGATACGACGGTTTAAGCTGTGACTCAATAACCAAAAGAGATATTGACACACATCTTGATCTTGTCGAAACTGGCTCAGAAGCTGGCCTAGTAATAGCTGGATCTGTTGCCCTAGAAATTGCCAGTAAACCAAAAAATACTGAAGCTCAAAAACTAGAGTGGCTAACAAATGCTAATGATAATTGGAGTAGCATAATTGACAGAGGATCTAAGCTAGGAAATATATCAAACTATGTAATTGAATCCGCGGTAAAAAAATCAAGTTTACCATCTTACATGTCTATTTTACTTAATAACGAGCTACCTAATACTAAAGTTAGGCAAAAATACTATACAGATCTATGTTCGATCGGCATCGGTATGTATAATAAGTTTCAAAATGACTACTCACAAAGAGAATCGGACACTTTCAACAACAAATCAGAAGTTATCAAAAGAATTAGATTAGCCGGGCTAATTGGAGAGCTTGCTGTTACTATGTTATTCCAACGTTTTGTAAGAAACGAGCTTGGAGATAAGGAACAGATTGCATTGACTTCACTTTTTTCTCAAGATCGTGGCATAAACAGAAGCAGGGGAAGTACAGAGATTCGCGCCTGGGATGTTACAATCTTTCAGCAATTTGATCATGATGATATCGAAACTCCGTATCTTATTCAGGTAAAGACAACAAAAAATCATCCCAAGAAGGAAAAATTCCAATACACATCCGACATCTCCATGCTTCATATTAAAGAAGATCTTGCAATAAATGATCAGGAAGTTCAAAGAGGATTTTCACCAATTCATATAGTCGCTGATTTACTATCAGAGCAGGAAGGAAGTGATTCACCATCAACAAAGACTAGACTTGATCAACGAACTGACAAGCTCCTGGATGTAATTAATGACTAGGGAACCATGGTTCTTGTGCTTATATGCCGATTCTTTGATATAACTAAATCATGTACTCAATAGGCCAAGATGAGCTATCCCCAGAGATTAACGAAGAACAATTCATCGAATTTGAGCATAGGGTTTTGTTTCCCCTGGCAGCAAAACTGGGCAGCAACCCAGAATGGTCGGAGGTAACAGCTCATCTTCAATCATCGACTCAAGATCAAACAGAGCAACTTACCATAGAAGCTGGATGGGATGAATACTCCGAAAGACTAATCTACTCGATAAATATAGAAGATATATTTGAGTTTGATGAATTATGGGACAAGAATGCAATACGGAAATACATTGGTATGGATTCGGAAAGCTATTATACCCTTCACGAAATTGATGACAACACCCAAGAAGCCTATTTCACTGATGAAAGACAAGCCACAAATGCAGATATTGGCTACTATGGGGTTGAAACTAGTTATATGTTTGGTGTTTCCTATGACTGCAAATCAGCGAGTGGACATAAATCCACATACATAAATCTGTATGATGAAGAAGGAATCGCAGTCGATACAGAGATAGTGCATTATTGGGGTATTTTATATAAACAGCCGTCATCAACAGAATTTAATAGATTGATAGATGCAGGAGAGCCGATGTTTGACTCCGAAACTTCAGAAAAGATGCTTTCAATTATCACGCTACATGACATAGACATAATAATGAACACACTCAAAAAATTTAGCCTAGTAGATCCCAAACAAAAAGCCCTCCGCAAACACCCAAGATGACGATATCGACGATATCCTAACCTATACAAGATACGCCAAAGCAACAATTATCTCAATTCTGGTGGCATTTTATCCAAAGCTTTAACCTGTTTTTAAAAACTAAAAAGGCGCTGCCTACGGCTGCCCAAAATGTTCCCCCCTCTGAAAAACCATTTGTTCGCGCTCAGCGCGACCAAAGAAAAAACGGCGCTTTTGCGCCGCAATTCTGAAAAAAGTATTCTACTGGTGGGCAAGGAGAGACTCGAACTCTCACTCCGAAGGAACACGATTTTGAGTCGTGCGCGTCTACCAGTTCCGCCACTCGCCCAATGGATTCAGGAAAAAACCAGAGTCATAGACTATTATACAGCAGTTTTATCTGTTAAACTAGCATAAAAGATATGAGTAAGCAAGATTACACCAAACCAAGCCACCGAAACGAACCGGCAGTAAATTTGATACGTTCAAAGATTGATAAGCTGTATGATGACGAACCATCCGCCAAGGAAGAAATTGCTGAAGTTAAAACAGTTCATCATAAATTATCTAAACACCAAGAATATATGAAGAACCTGAGCGAATCTGGTCAATCACTAGCTGAAATTCAAACCAAGTGGCATGAATATTATCTACAACTATCAGACAATGAAAAGCACCAGGTTTGGCAAGAATTTTATGCTAACCACCAACGAAATGAGCGGAAGCCTCAAAAGATAAAACATGATAGTGCGGATAAAAATGAAGCGAATGTTGTCGAGGCTGACCACGCCGAAACTATTGCAGATACCAAAAAAAAGATTATTCATAAGGTTAAGAAAAAAAATACAACCAAGCTTTCGGCAATGGGGCATTTTAAATCATTACTATTTGGGTTAGGGTTGGGAAGCATAGTTGTCATCGTGCTACTATTCAGCTTCTTTAATGAAAGATTCATTGCACCATTTATAACTCCTAGCAAAAATGTTAGTTCAACTTCAATTATTATTGACCCCGACTCAACCGAAGCAGGTCCAGAGTCGGAAATTATTATTCCTAAAATTAACGTTGAGGTGCCAGTTGTCTATAATGTCGCCTCGAATCAAGAAAAAGATGTGCAAAAAGGCCTAGAAGATGGCGTTGTTCACTATATTACTACACCAAATCCAGGAGAAAACGGCAACAGCGTAATAGTTGGTCATTCGAGTAATAATATATTAAATAAAGGAAAGTATAAGTTTGCTTTTGTGTTGTTGAATAAACTAGAGAAAGGCGATACATTTTCATTAACTAAAAACGGTAAACGCTACACATATAAGGTATACGAAAAAAAGATTGTGAAGCCAACAGATATGTCTGTATTAGCCAATCAAGATAAACCCGCAACAGTTACCCTGATTACTTGTGATCCACCAGGAACATCAATTAACAGACTAATAATTGTAGGTGAACAAATTTCTCCAGAAATCACCACAAACGTTGCGAGCACAGCAAAACCTGAGTCAACTCAACCAGCAATAATACCTGGAAATTCTCCATCACTTTGGAGTAGAATCACTAGCATATTCTCTTCGTAAAAAGATCTAATTCTTAACTTGTAGGCTTGTTTGGTTTAAATTAAATTTTCCATTATTGTCAGTACTCGCATAAGAAAAAGCGATCTTATAGTCTCTGTCAAACATCAGATCGGTATTTGGGTCAATTGACATCAGCTTTTGTTGATTTAAGCCATCGAAATCAAATACCAAGGCTGTTTTGTTGGTTGAGGAGACCAGCCGGTGACCATCCATCCACTCTGCAGGTCGATCAGTATCAAACTTATCATTAATCTCAAACTTACTTTGACGATCAGTTTCAGCATCATAAACTGCAAAATTTTGTCCTGATTGGACGGCGATAATTCTAGTATTGGCTGAAAATGAAACATGCTGTGGGTTATTGATTCGGAGAGTACGACCAAAAATTATTGCTTTTGGCTTATCAGAAGAAAGTATCACTAATGGATCCTTGTATACATATACGCTATTATCTTTTGACGCGCCTACTACTACATACCAGGCATCACTAAACTTAGCCACGTCTACAAGATAGTTTGAATTAGCGGATAATTTTCTTAATACGTAATCTTTATCTTTAGTCTTTATATGAGCCTCCACCTGCTTTTGGTTATTTTCAATCGGGGCGACATAGACTAACATATCATCCCCATGCGATTTAAAGGCTAGGGCTTTTGAAGCTAATGGTACAAATATTTTTGATTTGACGTCAAATTGCTGAAGGAGCCCACCTGGTACCATGTGCAATAATAACTGGTCTATCTTGCGATCTTTTAAAGTTACAGTATAGGGTTTTTGACCGGTTATGGTATTTACATTAATTGATGACTCGGGATTGTCTTTATTGACGATAATAAATTCTACTTGATTATCAACAGTGTGCTTCATTAATATGTTTGAATTATCCGTTGACCATTCAATTACTTCTAGCCTCTGATTCTCACCAGTTGTTAATATATTCTTTGGTATGACAAAACCACTATTTGGTTTTTCTGGATTGCTTGCATCAAAGACATCGAACTTAGTTATGTCGTTTGGTTCCTGAACAATAATCCACTTCCTGTCGGGACTCGAAGAAACAACATGCGCTTCGGCTGGATACTCCTTGAGTTTTTCTGTTTCCAACTTTTCTGGAAACAGAAAGGGATAAGCGAGTCTTTCAACTGAACCACCATCCACACTAAGTTCTTTTTGCCAACTGCGATACCTATCCATATTAATAGTTACCCGGTAACGTCCTTCTCGTAAATCAAACTTAGTATCTGTTTTGGCTTGTGTTTTGTACTTATTATAGATGCCTTCGATATATGCTGTAGCCC
>CAZTWB010000026.1:7884-10635 GCA_964617035.1 uncultured Candidatus Saccharibacteria bacterium | reverse complement strand
AGCCAGAAGATTGGATGAATGGTATTAAGTGGTTTTCAACTCAAGAAGCATTGGATAAGATTGAGTATGAGGATATTGAGAAAATAATTCTTTTAGGATTAAATAAAATCAGAAAGGCTACCTAAGATATGCAAGATACCGCCAAATTTGTTGATTTTGCTAAAAATAAGCTAAAAGTTGAGTTTAATGATATAGAGCTTTTAATTACGGCATTAACTCATAGGTCTTACGTAAATGAACATCGTAAGACAGCCAAAGTTCATAATGAACGTCTTGAATTTTTGGGTGACGCAGTATTAGAGTTGGTGGTAACCGAGTTTTTGTACAAAAATCATCAAGAACCAGAAGGCATATTAACAAATTGGCGAAGCGCATTAGTTAGAACAGAGAGCATTAGCGAAGCTGCAAAAAATAATGATTTTGAACCCTTATTGAGGTTGAGTCGTGGTGAAAAGCATGGGACTGATCGTGCACGAGCACAGATTTTAGCAAATTCATACGAGGCTGTGATTGGCGCAATCTACCTTGATCAAGGATATAATGTTGCCAAGGAATTTATAGACAGAACTTTAATCGTAACATTTGATGATATTTTAAAATCAGGCTCATGGATGGATCCAAAATCACATTTTCAAGAAAAGGCTCAAAGTGAAGAAGCATTTACTCCAGTATATAAAGTTCTTGAAGAGGATGGACCAGATCATGATAAAACCTTTGTTGTGGGAGTTTTTGTTGGTGATGAACTGCGCGGTAAGGGAAAGGGGCCAAGCAAGCAGTCTGCTCAACAGCAAGCTGCTCAAAATGCCCTAAAGTATTACGAAAATAAGTAATTGATTATGCAGTATGATTGACAACAGAGGTGATTAACTGTAAAATAGGGTGGTTAATAATAAAGAAGGGATGAAGCAATAATGCTCGTTATACGTTTACAGCGTACTGGCCGAAAAGGTCACGCACAATTCCGTGTGGTTGTTCAAGACTCACGCAGGACCCCAACAAGTGGACGCGTAGTAGCCAAGATTGGTCACTATGATCCACACACAAAACAAACAGTTGTTAATAAGGAACAAGCTCAGTATTATCTGGATCATGGTGCTCAGCCAACTGATAGAGTTGCATTACTTCTAAAGAAAGAAGGGGTTAAGTTGCCCAAGTGGGTAACTTTACCAGCTAAGCAAGAAGGCAAAATTCGTAATCCAGAAAAATTGCGTAAAAATCAACCAAAAGAAGAGACTGCACCCGAACAGACCAAAGAGGATGTAGAAGATGTCGCCGTATCCGACAGTGAGTCAACCGAATCCGAACAAGCTGAAGCATAAAGTAAAGTTTGTTATAATAAAAGTGGCATAAATATAAAGTAGAGGAGATTCTGATGAGTACCATCGACCAGCAATTTGTTGAATATATCGTAAAATCTGTGGTTGGAAACCCTGACGCAGTTGTAGTTGAGCGAACTGTGGATGAACGGGGAGTTTTACTGGAGCTTACTGTTGCATCCGAAGATTTGGGTCGCGTTATTGGCAAAAGGGGTTCTGGCGCACAGGCGCTTCGTACTTTACTCAGAGCCTTAGGAACAAAAAACGACGCTCGATATAATCTTAAGATTGTTGACGACGGAAAATCAACACCTGATGTAAAGTCTAGTGTTCAAGAATCCGAAGAACCGACCAATAAAGCTACTGATTCATCAGATACTGAGGAAGAAAACTCAAGGGTTGCGCAGACTCGAAAAGAGCTCGAAGATCTTGACGACCTTGACATTTAAGGGACTTGCTTTTTGTATATTTTGGGTAGTTTCATAGTATGAAGATCCAAGTAATTACACTATTTCCTAAGATGTTTGATGAGGTCTTTGGGTCTTCAATGTTATGGAAGGCACAAAAAGAGGGAATAGTAGAATACCATGCTATTAATCTTCGAGATTTCGGATTAGGCCCTCGCCAACAAGTTGACGATACACCATATGGTGGGGGTGATGGGATGTTGTTAATGATTGAGCCATTAATTAATGCTATAAGACACGCCAAAAAACAAGATAAGTCCGCAAAAGTACTGCTCATGACCCCACGTGGCGAGGTTTGGAGACAATCCTTAGCAAAACGACATGCTGATGATGGTCAAGGATTGATAATTGTTTGTGGTCGCTATGAAGGATACGACGAAAGGGTTGTGTCTGTAGTTGACGAGCTTGTTTGTATTGGAAATTATGTTTTAACCGGTGGTGAGATACCGGCGATGGGGGTGATTGATAGTGTTGTTAGGTTAATTCCAGGGGTCTTAGGGGGCGAAACCTCTGTAGAGATAGAGAGTTTTAGTGATGACAGGACCGTTGAGTACCCGCAGTATACTCGCCCGGAAGTATTTGAAGAAATGAGCGTTCCTAAGGTTTTGTTAAGTGGAAATCATGCCAAAATTGAAAAATGGCGCTCAGAAAATTCTAAATAATAAATGAGACTATTGCATCGAGCCGTAATACTTAAGCAGTAAGGTATAATAGGTATACAAATATGTCTCAATATTACTCAAGTAGTCGTTATTACTCGCAACCAAGGAAGCCAAAAAATAAGCTTAGGAAAAACATTGGCACTAAGGTTGTCTGTGTTGGTTTTGTGGCGCTAACCATCGTTGGAAGTTTGCTATACTTTTGGCCGGTTCCAAAAATTGAAGCACAACCTGCAATTGTAAATTATCAGACAGAACAACCAGCTACAATTAATTGGCCAAATGCAAAACAATCTGCAATAGGTATTG
>CAZTWB010000026.1:0-7784 GCA_964617035.1 uncultured Candidatus Saccharibacteria bacterium | reverse complement strand
GAACAACCAGCTACAATTAATTGGCCAAATGCAAAACAATCTGCAATAGGTATTGTTGGTTATGGAGTTATGAAAGAATCGGACAACCAACAACCATTGCCAACAGCAAGCATGGCAAAAGTATTCACAGCACTAATGGTTGTTAAGGCTAAGCCTTTGAGGGTCGGAGAGGAAGGTCCAAAAATAGATATCAATACCGCAGATGTTGACTTAATGAATGAGTATATCAATAAGCTGGGTTCATATTTTCCGGTTCATGATGGACAGGCTTTAACTGAAGAAGAAGCACTAAAAGCACTATTAATTGTGTCAGCCAATAATATTGCTGATAAGTTAGCTGTATGGGCATATGGATCGGCCGAAGCTTATGCCCAACAAGCAAACGAATACTTTAAAGAGCAAGGATTAACAGGCACACATATTTCCGATGCCAGCGGATTCTCTCCACAGACAGTTAGTACTGCAAGTGATATGGTGCTGGCAACTCAAATGTTAATGAACGATCCTGTATTATCTAGTATTGTTAGCATGAAAGATGCCGTAATATCTGGTACAACAGTACATAACACCAATGGTTTACTGGGTAGTGACGGGGTTGTCGGTGTAAAAACTGGTAATACAGATGAGGCTCAAGGTTGTTTTGTAATTGCTCGTAATGTTAAATTGGCAGAGGATAAAGAAGTTACATTGCTGGCAGTAGTTATGGGCGCAAACACCGTGCCTGAGGCGATGTTGTCTGCTAAACAGCTAACAGTGCAGGCTCAAAGCAGTATGAAATATCGTAATATTCTTCCAAAAGGAACTATCGTTACTAAATACCAGACACCGTGGGGTGAGAACGTAGATGTAGTAACGAGTCAAGATGTTGAGATGCTTGCATGGCCAGGAGTAGAAATCGAACCAAAGTTAAAGATTAGATCGTTATCTGCAAATGAAACTGGGATGAAAGAGGTAGGCGTTCTATATACAACAATAGGAAATCAAAAGCACGAAACTCCTGTTCAGCTATCAAAAGAACTAAACAATCCCCCAGTTGGTTGGAGGCTCGCCGGAAGATATGTCTCCAGGATGTTCGGCTCATTATAAATAATTATCTTGGTATTCAAGGGATTTTATGAGTCAAAATTTTTTCTGAAGTGTCGGGTCGTATATTGCCAAGTTGCATCGGTTTTCTTGTGGGGATTAAAGATGTTATCTGGATCGAATATTGCCTTTAACTCTTTAAAGTAGCCTAAAACTTCCTTGCCGTACATCTGTTCTAGCCAGGGTCCTCGAATTAAGCCATCATTATGTTCTCCACTTAGAGATCCATGATATTTCAGGACTAGTTGATTGACCTCCTCCATAGCTGGTAAAATTTTGTTGCGGTCATTATCTTGTGCTATATCCATTAGTGGAATGATATGAAAATTTCCGTCACCCATATGTCCGGCGATAGTAGCGAATAGACGATATTTTTTAATAATCTTACGCATCTGTGGTAAAAATTTGGCTAAGTATTCTGGTCTAACAACTAAGTCATCTATAAATGGGGCAGTGTGCTTATCTTTAACCTTGCTTCGTAGGATCTGAAAACTATATCTTCGCATAATCCAAAATTTTTCACCCTGACGCTCGTAGGGTGCTTCTTCGAACCCACTGATTCCATAGTATTTGGCGTTTTGTTCAAGTTCTTTGCGTAGTGCATGAATCTTCTCTTTAATTTCTTCTGGATCGTCACCCTTAATAGAAGCCATCAGTATAAGTCGTGGCACCCCCTTAATGAGCAGTAACGCGTCTGGTATTAAGCTGATCAACAGGTGAAGAAATTTCTTAACTCCCAAGAATTTAAGGAAGTATGGCATAAATCGTATAGATAAGATCAGTGTGTTATCATCGAAAGATTCAAATCTAGAAGGTTTTTTATCAACTACGACTTTAATTAGTTCACCTAAACGACGTAAGTCTTTTACGAAGATAACCAATAATCCCTCATCGCTACGTGCGTGCGTTAACCTAAATTCAATATCAGTCACAAAACCCAAAGTTCCTTGTCCGCCAACTATAGCCTTAGTAAGGTCAAATATGCCTGTTTCGCGATCCCAAACATCCCATAAGCAGTAGCCAGTAGCGTTCTTGCTAACATTCGGTTTCGCTTGTTTGATTGAATCATAATGGCCATCGACTAATTTAAAAACTTTTCGGTATACTTCTCCCTCAAAATCCTTTTGTTTCATTTTAGCTTCAAGCTGTTTTTTGTTTAAGGGCTTAACCTCACGTTTGATACCGTCTGCAAATACAAAATCAATTTTGTTAACAAAATTTGCAGTCTGTCCAAATTCAATTGATTTTTCTCCACCAGAGTTGTTGTTAACCATACCGCCAACCGTACAAAGGTCTCTAGATGCGGGGTATGTTGGCATCAAGACGCCTCTAGCTTTGGCTTGGGCATCAAAATCTTTGAACATTACGCCAGGTTGAAGACTAGCCGAATCTTTGCCGATCGTATGTATTTCTTTTAGATGTTTCTTAAAGTCGACAATGACTGAATCGTTAATAGCACCTCCAGACATATCTGTTCCGGAGCTCCTTGCTGTTAAAGATAGATTTTTTTGTTCTGATTTTAGGTGTTTTGTGGTCGTTACTATTCTCTCTACGTCCTTGGCGTGTTTTGGCGCAACGACTAACTCAGGGCGCACTTCGAGCATAGAAGCATCATGGCTATATTGATCAAGTAGCTCGGTCGCGTCTTCAATCTCGCCTTCAAATCCAGATTGTTTTAGTTGTTCTATGAATTTTTGTATATCAGACATTATTACCTTTCTTTATGGCGATTATAGCACAAGTGCATTACCGCAAAAACAATCAGTGGTGTATAATACTTAAGGTAACCGGAGGTAATAATGGATCAAACAAACTATAATATAAGCTCTTCGAATCAAGAGAGTTTAAATCAACAAAAGACCAAGAAAAAATCGGGTCTAAAGGTTTTTGGGATATTAATATTGATCATAGTTTTGATGACAGGAAGTGCCTATGCAGGCTATTGGTATAGAGAACAAAAAGCCAAAAAAGAACTCCAATCAGCCAATCAACAAATAGCAGATTTACAAAAACAGAAGCAAGAACTTGAAGAGGCTAAAGCCAAACAAGAAAAAGAAAACGAAGAAGAAAAGAAAGCATCAACCACTACAGCTACTGTACCCTCAGAAGAAGTAAAGACTAATATTCAAGATGCGGTTAAGTCAGGCAATGTTGCGGCCCTTGAGGGTTATATGGCCTCGCCAGTGAAAGTTATTCTGGCCGCCTCAGAAGGATTGGGCGATCGCACTCCTGAGCAGGCTGTAACGGATATGAAATATTTAAATTCTGGAACTGACCCCTGGGATTTTTCACTTCCAGAAACAACTCTTTCTCAGTGGCAGACAGGGCCATATAAACAGTATTTTCCATCAAATGCAGTTGTTGGAAAATCAGCCAATGGTTATGTCGTTTCATTTAGCTTTAATGGCGACGGAAAGATTTCTGCTATCTTTATGACTTCTGATGACAATTTGTTGCAATAATGATATGACGTTAATCTAGTGAATATATAAAAGCATACTGTGTAGTTGCTCACAAACGAGCAACTACATAGTAATTGCTCTCGCTTTAGGCAGGTTAGGGTCGATAGGATAGGTCATAAAATAGACCCCCTTTCTGTAGTTATGTTGTAGTATTTACAGTTTAGTATGCCTGACTTTTTTATGTAGTCTATGTTGCAAAGGTAGTGAATGAATACGGAAAAATTGCACGAGTGGACATAGTGTGTTAGAGTATTCCGAATTATATTGGAGTATAGGAAAAAGTATGATACATCCAGTTTTTAATGAATTACAAGATATAAAGGCGGCTGAGGTTTGTAGTGAAATATTCAAAGAGCGCGACTATATATTTGTAACTAACGAAGAATCCAACCGGAAGTATGATTGCTATAGTTTTCCACCAGCTCCAGCATACTTTGGTTTAGTGATTTTTGCTTACATTGACAAACTAAACACTGGTATGATGGGGCTTCGTCAACAAATGATGATGCTAGATTCTGGCATGGTTACTGCTGATGAAATTGCAGATATGTACTCAAAAAATGTTGGAGAGGTAAGTAATCTGTCTGGTATTCTAGATGGAATAGACTATGGAGTTGATGAACATACAGGTGAGTTTATCGACTACAAGGAATGGTATGTACGAAAGACGTTGCAGAAGGGGAATAAGTTGTTGGCTGCTCATATTATTGCCAGGACTGCCAGTGAGGGCGAGCTACTGTATTACCCAGGATTATTTCAGAAGATTTACCGCTTTTAGCTCGCGATACAGTCATAGCTATGCGTTCCAATATTAGTGAACTTAAGCAGAGTGGCTTTTCGAGATTAAGCGATTATCAAATTGATGAAATGCTGAAGTTATTTTCTACTAACGATCCGATATTAAAGGGTCTTGGCCACGTTGCCGCATGTTCTCTTTTGCCAGATGCAGGGTTGATCTCTTCACGACTTGGGGATACTCAAGAGATTAGTGGTTCTCATTCGTCATCTACGAATCCTAATAGAGCAGCCCGACGTGCTAATAAGCACAATAAGAGACGATTGAAATAGTGGTGACCATGATTGTTGTATATTATGTATGTAGTTTTATGTATCTCTGATACATTAGCTTTATGCACTACTCTATACCAAAACAGTCGAATCTTAACCAACTCATTTTTTTGAGGTCGACAGAAAGTATGGATTAAATTTATGGTCAGTCTTTATTTCGTTTTTCTATTCTACGATTTAGTGCGTTACGTAGTAAGAAGTTTGCCACTCCTGCGAGTATACCGATTCCGATAAGTACATAGAAGATGGTGAATATTTTACCGGCATCAGTTTTTGGTGTAATATCTCCATAGCCTACGGTTGTCAGGGTAATTACGCTAAAATAGATCGCGTCAAGCCATTTTAATTGCTCTATGTGATGATAAAAGACCGTTCCGGTGCCCAGAGCTACAACGCCAATTATTAAAACTGGCAATGCCTTCATAGTATTATTTATTTTTTGTGCCACACCTAAATTTTAGAGCATAAATTATGAATTTCATAATAGAAATACCACGTAGGTTTTCGTATAATTTAAAAAGATGTTAAAACGAACAACCATAGTAAAGGCAGAGCCATCAACAAAGGAAAACCTAAAATTGGCTGGAATATTTATATTCTTATTTATCTCAGCTACTTTAATGGGGGCTATGGGTAACGTTAATGCTATTGAGTGGATTCGTTGGTTCATGGGTGGATTGCTGATTATTTTTGGAGGCATGAAATTACTCGGCATAGAAGTTTTTATTAAGGTATTTCCATTATATGATTTGATTGCTAAACGACTCAGGCCATATAAATATATATATCCTTTAATGCAAGTATTTTTAGGATTACTGTTTTTGGCTGGTTTAATGTCGATACTTAGAAATCTTCTTGTAATTGTTATGGGTCTTTCAGGTTTAATAGGGATGATTAGAATAGTTTCTCAAAGGGGTCCGATAAGACTATCGTATTTGGGGACAATTTTAAGGTTAAGATATTCAACCGTATCAATTATAGAAAACACATTGATGGTTTGTTTATCCTTTATAATGTTGATTGCAGAATTACTGGCATAGTGCGAATGTGATATTAATCATATTGCAAATATTGAAATCCAGGCTTATGCTTGATATTAGGAAGTGTGAGGCTTCCCACAGACCCTGACAAGACTGTCGGGGTCCATGTTTATTTTACTTGGCCTGCAATATATATCGACTTCTGATAAAATATAACAAATATGAATACGTTATCGTATATAGTTATCTTTTCTATTATTGGTAGCATTGTTTCGTTTATTGGCGGTGCATTATTATTGAGTAATCAAAAATCTGCCCATAAGCTAGCATTATATGCCACACCTTTTGCGGGTGGTGCATTATTGGCAGCGGTTTTTGTTGATTTGCTCCCTGAAGGGATTGAGTATGAGTCGGAATCAACCGTATTGATAGCTACAATGACTGGAATGATAATATTTTTCTTAGCAGAAGGGGGGCTGAGATGGTTTCATCATCATCATGAACATGAGCACGGCCACGGACGGCAATCATCGCCAGGCTTGATAGTTGTGGGAGATACAGTTCATAACGCCCTAGATGGTGTAGCTATTGCGGCCAGCTTTATGATTAGTATACCCACAGGTGTTGTGACTACCCTAGCAGTCGCGGCACACGAAATTCCTCAGGAGATTGGCGACTTTGGTCTACTGTTAGCAAAAGGCTATTCCCGCAAGAAAGTTTTATTGGCAAATTTGTTAAGCGCATTTGCAACACTCGTGGGAGCAATACTAACATATGTTTTGGGCTCTAGTGATGCTTTGCCAGTCGGTGCATTGCTGGGTCTTAGCGCGGGATTTTTATTATATATATCTGCCAGCGATGTTATTCCTACTATTCACGAATCAAAAGGCAGTCACAATTCTTTCCTTAACCAAGCATTATTATTCTTAGGGGGTGTTGTTTTAGTATCGGTGTTTACAGTTTTAGCGCACAATATCGCTTCTGTATGATTGCATAAGTAAGTTCACACAATATAGGAAAATATACATATCCATTATACAATGTCATTAATGGGAATAGCGTACATGGTGGTTATTTTGTTGCTGATCGTGGGATTTGGTTTAGTTATTTATGTCATGAATTTAAAGATTAAGGAGCTTAAACAAGAATCAACCACACAACTACTTAAACAAGATATTACAAATCTTAACAATTTAGTACAACAGATTAATGATGGGTTAAAATCCCACTTAACTTCCAGGTTAGATAGAAGCCAAGATCAAATCACCAAACAATATGAGGCCAGTAACAAAATAATTAGAGACGTTACTCAAAAACTAGAAAAATTAGAAAACACCAATCGTAATGTAGGTGAAATCGCTACAGAGTTAAAGACTTTACAAAATGTGCTACAAAACCCAAAACAACGTGGTGTTTTAGGAGAATACTATCTTGCACAGATACTAGAGAATGTTTTGCCTGCCGGGGCATTTGAACTGCAGTACAAAATTGCTGAGGGGTTGGTGGTTGATGCGGTTATCAAGATGGATAATAATTTGTTACCGATTGATAGTAAATTTCCTCTTGAAAATTACAACAGAATGATCGAGGCTGATGCGAGCAAACAAGAATCTCTGAGCCGAGCTTTCAAAGAAGATGTAAAAAAACGAATTGACGAAACATCAAAATACATAAAACCCACCAAGCATACCCTAGATCAAGCTTTAATGTTTATCCCGAGCGAGGCCATATATTATGATTTATTGGCAAATAAGATTGGCGCCGGTGGCGTTAGTGGTAGAAATATGATGCAGTATGCCTTAGAAAAGAAAGTTACCATCGTTGGTCCAAGCACTCTTTCTGCAATGCTTCAGACAATAGGGCAAGGCTTAAGAAATATTGAAATTCATAAAGATACAGAAAAAATTCGTCAAAATATTGAGCAACTCCAAAAACATCTACTTGCATACAATGCCTATTACGTTAAGCTGGGCAATTCTCTGGGCGCAACAGTTAGCCACTATAATAACGCCAGCAAAGAACTAGGGAAGATCGATAAGGATATTGTTAAGATTGGTGGTGGTGACGAGATAATTGAAGTGGAACTGTTAGACAAGCCTCAAGTTCTTGAAGATTAATTCCCCCCTTCCATTCTCCAACCATAACCAGTACAATATTGCTTAGTACATTAAGTAGTTGAGTGGTACCAACA
>CAZTWB010000025.1:0-11195 GCA_964617035.1 uncultured Candidatus Saccharibacteria bacterium | reverse complement strand
TTGAATATGGTGTGCAGAGTATTCCAAACATGCCGATATTTGTTAATGGCAAAGAGCAAAACAGACTAGTTGGCTTGATTCAAGAACGTGAACTTATTAATATATTAAATAGCTCATCAGCAAAATAAGCTGACCGTCATCTATATCTCTATTAAAGATTCAATGTCAATTGTCCTTTCAACCGGCAAATGCAGATAATCGCTCTGGTTGCGTCGGTTTCTGACCATAAACATATATATTGCTCGACGCCATCTGCTAATTTGCCGTTCGGCAGATTTTGGTACTATTTTTGCTAAAGATACGAAGTAATGTGCGCGCTCTGGGTTAACATTCAACTCTGCTATACCTCTAACTTTTTCTAGTGCATGTGGAACATTAGGGGAGTCATGGTAACCAAACTTTATGTTTAGGTACATGATTTTGTCATGGTCATTACCTAAGGGGTTGTATTCAAAACGATGTTTTGTGCTAATGTGTGGCACATTGGCAATATCTACAGATATGATCAGGACTTTTTTATGTAGTTCTTTCAGTTGATCGACGCTAGCATGCAGTGCAAGTGGAGCATATCCAGGATGATGACCGATATATATAGCCTCACCTGGAATGTGATTTATATTAGTCTTGGTATGAATTTGTTTAACATATTCTACCAATGACCCTTCGCGAGATTTACGCACTTCACTAACTAAATACTCGCCCCTACGCCATGTAGTAATTATAGTAATCATCGATATTGCAACAACAACAGGGAACCAGCCACCATGTGGTATTTTCGACAAGTTTGAGAACGCAAATAGCAGTTCTAGTGGTAGTATCAACAAAACAGCTACGACTAAGTTCCATGATGATAATCGACGGGTATATATAATTAATGCAATCAGCAATATTGTATCCATTAGTAATGCGCCACTAATTGCCACGCCAAACGCGCCTGCTAACGCCGATGAAGACCCAAAGGTCAGCACTAAGCCCAACACCGTAAAAAGTAGTACGGCGTTAACAATTGGTATATAGATTTGACCTGATTCTTGATCGGAGGTGTGACGAATTTCAATATTTGGCAAAAAGCCAAGATGCACGGCTTGCCTGGTGAGTGAATAGGCGCCAGATATAACAGATTGTGAAGCAATAAGAGTAGCAAAAGTTGCCAAAATTACTATTGGTACAAATGCCCATGATGGAAACAAATAAAAGAACGGGCTTGAAACCGCCTCTGGCTTTGTGAGCAGAATAGATCCTTGAGCCAAATAACACAGCATCAAGGCAGGGAAGACAACCACAAACCAAGCTTTAGCAATAGGGCGCCTTCCAAAATGACCCATGTCTGCATACAAAGCTTCTGCGCCAGTAATAGCCAGCACTACTATCGACATAGATAAAAATCCAACCCAAGGATGAGATACAAAAAAACTTACTGCATAGGTCGGATTAAGGGCATGTAAAGAATTAGGGTTCTGTAAAATTTCTGCCAAGCCAGCCAGCCCGATTGTTAAAAACCACAATAACATGATTGGACCAAACAACTTACTGACGGCATTTGTACCAAAACGTTGTAACGCAAATAGTATCAGCAAAACGGAGACCGTAATTGGGACAACAAATTCTTTAAGACCAGGCGCAACTACATTAAGCCCCTCGATAGACGACAAAACAGATATAGCAGGAGTAATAGCACAGTCGCCATAAAACAGAGCAACGCCAATAATTCCGGCAAAAATCAACCATTTTTTTGTTTTTTTATTGAGCTTTATGTCACGAAGCAGGGCAGTAAGCGCCATAATGCCACCTTCGCCATCGTTACTTAGACGCATTAAAATGCCTATATACTTAATGCATACTACTATAATTAATGACCAGATTATTATAGAAACGACTCCAAATATATTTGTCTGATTGATTCCAATATTTAACCCGTGCTTGCCAAATAAGACCCCTAAAGCATAGATCGGACTAGTGCCAATATCACCAAATACCACACCTAACGCACCAAGCGCCAAAATAGATTCTGCTGTTCTTTTTTTGGTCATCCAACATTAAGTATAGACTACTTTTTTGGTTACAAAGTCTGATTCTCTTGGATTAGTAATATTCTGAAGACAAACTAGTTGCGCATTTGTAGTAGCGCCGTGGTGTACTTTGATAGAGACTCAACAAGCTTAACCATTGATGATTGTGGGCCATATGGATTTTCTATCAGTTCATTATTAAGCACTCCGTCTTTATCAATAGATTCATCAACCTTATTTGAAAAATAAACAACCGGTGGAACAGTAATCGCACCTACTTGAGGCAACACTGCCCGTAATGTTGAAATAGCTTGAGCACCACCATTTGATCCATGACCAACCAATGCAACTGGCTTGTCTTCCATTTGATAGTCTAAGTGATCGATAGCGTTTTTTAATACAGCGGATGTTGACCTATTGTACTCTGGAGTTACAATAACATATCCATCAAATTCAGAAATCTTATCAAGCCATTTTTTTACGTTTAGACTCGGACTCCTGCTGGGGTTATACCTAGGACTGACTGGCTCTTCCATGAATGGCAAGTCATAATCCTTCAAGTCTACAATTTCTGTTTGAGCAGAGTTTTTTAGCTCGTTATTAATCCAGCTTGCCAACTTGTCGCTAACACGGTTTTGGCGCACACTACCAATTATTATTGCAATCTTCATTACTTATACTCCTTTTTTTATTAGATATTAATTGCATGTTTTAGTCATGTAAATCTATTTTAGCACTCTTGACACGAGAGTGCTAGTTTTTTATACTTTTAGGTAGGAGTGAGAGCTCCGAATCATCAAAATAACGTAATAGAAAGGGGTACGTTTATGACTAACCTAACAAAATGGGATCCGTTTGCTGAGCTATCAGCTTTGCAAAAGCAATTTTTTGGTGACGACTGGATGTCGCCCTATAAAGGTGTAAATATTCCGACTACGGATGTTTATATGAAGGACAATAGCCTGATTGTCGAAGCACATTTACCAAACTTCGAGCAGGACGATATTAATGTTCAGGTCGAAAACAGTACGCTAGTAATAAGTGCTCAGCGCCACGAAAAAGAAGAAGACAAATCAAAGAACTATGTTGTTAGAGAAAGTTCTAGTAGCTTTTATCGCCAGATTGCCTTACCAAAAAGGGCAAATAGCGACAAGATTGACGCACATCTTGACGATGGTGTATTGAAGGTGCAAATACCATTAACACCACTACCAGAACCAAAAAAGATAGCAATTGCGTCTAAATCAAAGAAGAAATAGCAAATAGCACAGAGCTGGGGTGTAAAGACCCCGGCTTTTAGCGTTAATCAAGAATTAACTAAGAAGGGCGAATTTATGAAACCAATTACCATCGATGTTCGCGAACCAGAAGAATATGCCAAAGGTCATGTTGATGATGCAATCAATATTCCGCCATCTCAACTGATGAGTGGGTCAGAATATATCAACGGACTAGACAAAGATACGCCATTAGTTTTGTATTGCGTAAGTGGCAGTCGGTCTAATGTAGCATTGCAACTATTAAAACAACAAGGGTTTACTAACCTAACTAATGGCATCAATGCTGACCACGTCAATAAACAGTACGGCATATCATAAACCGATGTATTTGATATTTATCAATGGCTAAGGTATTTATGTATATGTATAATGTTCAATGATGAAGGTCATACAAAAATACTTACAGAAATACTTCAACGTATTACCTCTTATTTATTTATTCGTGTGTATTTTTATGCTAAGAAGTAGCGTAAAAATGATATATCTAGCTAGTGCTGTCTTGATAATTTTGACATTTATCGCCCAATACAAACATAAACTCGATTCATCAACTCAACTAGCTAGGTGGATGATTGTTTTAGCCTGTATTGGATTATGTTCAGCGGTGATTCTATCTATTGAAAAAGTCGAGATTCTATCCCAGCCAGAACACATCGCTAGCTGTAGCCTCAGCCCAATAGTAGCGTGTTCACCAGTAATCAAAAGTCCTCAAGCCAGTGCTTTTGGCTTTGCAAATCCATTCATCGGCATCTTTGGATTTAGTGCCGTACTAACTGCAGGTATGACCATACTTGCAGGTGCGCGCAACCTAAAAAAAGCTTGGTGGAGAACCTTGCTCGGTGGTATTACATTTGGAGCGGTATTTTGTAGTTGGCTATTTTATCAAGGGGTGTTCAATATTGGTAAGTTATGCCTGTATTGCACTTTAGTTTGGATAGTCACCTTCACATTATTGTGGCTCGTATCGACACATTGCGTAAGTAACAAATATATAAACCTCGGTAGCAATATCAACAGTTTATTGTTAAAGAAAAATGAACTAGTAGTTGCTACAATTGCAATTATATTAATGCTAATTTTTTACAGGTGGTCAAACTATTGGTTGAGCTTGTTTTAGCTTGATAAGATATCAATTAGCGACTAATCTTTCTTAACTATACGTCCACAGCCTAATCTGGGTCCGCCACTGATTCCAGAGCCACTCTCGCCAGAAGAGTAGGGGTCTGGATTGGCATGTATCATTATCGAGGTACCTTCTTTAGGTTGCAATATAGAAACTGGCCCATCAGACAGGGTTATCCTGGTAGTAATAGCTTCTAGCTCCCCGTGACCCTTGTCATCAACCGTAATACTGGGCAGATCTCCGGCATGATAACCATGATTCGCATCTGGGTCTGAGTTCCCAAATGGACCCGGATCAAAGTGTCCACCAGCACACTTAAAGCCATCACATTCGCAATCACCTTTTTCGTGAATATGAACCGCGTGCTTTCCGGCAGTAAGAATTGCTGGATCTCCATCAATAACTAGTGAAACATGGACATACTTCCAACCATCAACATCATATTCTTTTAGATTCAATTGGCCGGACAAACTTGGCCCCTGAACTTTTGCGATTGCCTCATTTGTTAATATAGCATTCTCTGCGTCTAGTCTAACTTTCATGTCATCTCCTCGTATTTACATAATCAATTATAGCCCGGCAAGCAAATCAAAGATATCTGTTTATAAAATTTCGACAAACATTGCAAACAAAAATGATTATAATGTCCACTGTTAATTAGGCGCAATAAACAATTAATGTGCAGACAAAATCACGACAGCAATTTGATTATGCTAATGCTATACTTTATGTAGTCATGCGAGCACTGGGAGACCTTTAGTTCACAGGCTTTATTATCATCAAGTTGCCAAACATTAGTCCCTGGTAAACTTACAAACAAACTGTTTCGTGTTATGAATAATCCGATGGAGCGGTCGGTGAGTTTTATCAAGAAACAATAATCAATTCCGTTCTTCTCGTTAACATTACTTTGCGAGACTCTCTTTAATTTATCAAAAAAAGGAATAACTATTATGACAACTATCAATCAAACTATTGACGTAAATGCTTATTATTTTGCGGGACAAAAGCATCTGCGCTCCTTCCCAAAACAAATTATATATAATCAGCAAAATCACACCTTTGTTGATGGTATGCAATACCTAATAAAGCATGACACTAGCACAATAAGATTATTTGACATGACAGATGGACAATCAATTTTTCGCTTGCGCAATGATGGTAGTTCATGGACATTGATTGGAACCAGGTAAATACAGGTATTAGCTAATACTCAGCGTCTACTCAAAATAATAACGTAGTGTATGTATGTTGCCAGATACGGCAACGTATACAAAAAGCTCAGCTTTCATGATTGAAGGCTTTAGCTCATAAATAGAAAGGAGGAATCAATTAGGCAACGATACGGGCGTATACTTGCGGTTCTGAGCATCTTAACTGTAGTAGGATTAATATCTGCGACAAGCTTAGGGACAGTATCCGCACAGGGTACGTCTAATCACCGCCAAGATCTTATAGACACAATTGCTACAAAGTTTGGGCTTGATAAAGCCGAGGTTCAAAAAGTGTTCGATGAGGAGCGTTCTTTAAGAAGGCAAGATCGCTCAAAGCAAGCAAAACAACGACTTGACGAAGCCGTAAAAGATGGCAAGTTAACTCAAAGCCAAGCTGATGAAATCCTCAATCAGGCACAAAAATTCGAATCTTTCCTGGATGAACTTGACGAAACCAATAAAGATAAGCGCCGAACTTTAATTCAAAACAAGAGGGCAGAAAATCAGGCAATGGGCTAATCAAAATGATATCCCCAAACGATTTGTTCATTTAATATTTCAGCTACCTATAAGAGATGGCAATAATTATCAGCTAAACTAAAAGGAGGGTATTAACAATCAAGCGCCACCGGTATAAATATATACCGGTGGTTTCCTTTCTTAATTTCAAATACATTAGGTTGCTGTACTTGTTTGAATTAATAATTGTTCGTCAACTAATTGCTGAACTATGTTTTTCCAAGTATTCATTGCATCCCCGCTGGCGTGTTCAGAATTAGGTGAAACTAGTTGAACTATCATAATGTAAAGTTTTTGATCCATTTCTATAAACCCAATAAATGATCCAATATCTTGATTGCTATATGACAAATACTTGTCAATCATTGATGATGTTCCTGTTTTACCCCCTATAGCAACCTTATATCCAGTGGGTGATTTAATATGAATACTATCTTGAATATTATACTTCAACAACTCTTTTAGTCTCTTAGTTGATTGTTCTGATATATCCTTACTATTACCACTTAATGCGGTAGCATAAGCATTCACCATCTGAATCGGTGTGGCGTGAATACCTATACCAATAGACGATAAGGCATACCTGTAATCAGTATCTCGAACCCAACTGTAGTCAGGAACATAACCTATATCCTCGTACTTAATATCATAGCCCGTGCTTTCGCCAAGCCTGTATGTGTTTGTCAGTCTATAATTCCAATTCTTTTGTCGAACGAATATTTCTTGGCCAAGAGACTGATAGATTTTAGCGACACCTGTGTTTATAGATTGCTTTGATATATCTTTAACCTTATAGCTACCAGAGCCGAACATTCTATGATTCAAAATGATGTTCTCGCCATATTTCTCTGCTGACTCTACCTCGACAGTGTCATCTAGCTTTAATCCATAAATATCCATTGCAGATTGAATCGTCAACGGCTTCATTATAGATCCTGGCTCCCATGACATTGAAGATAGGTCTAGCTCATTGCCGCATACATCTTTATTAGGGTTAGTAACGACACTAGTATTTGTTAGTATTTTATTGCTATATACATCTTTTAGTACCACAGACCCTCCTTGACTATTAGTTTGGCTAATAGTTTTAGATAATTGATTTATCGATATTTCATTATATTTTGGATTCGTTTGAATTCTGGTCAGCGGATAACAACCCGTCTTTTGTGGCATTAGGATAACAGTAAGTCCTAATAGGGAAGTGAATATTAATACGATGTGTCTAACTAACTTGCTGTCAACCATTTTTTTAGTTTGAAATGTTTTGGCAAACAATAGAATAAAGATATGAGCGATATGAAATACAAAGAAGTTAGCTCTATGCTAGGAACATTAAAGATCGCATTAAAAAATAGTGTCAGGAAAATAATTGTTAAGATATAAACTTCATCCCGCTTCGAACTTATGCCGGCAACCAAACAGTATAATGAAAATACCAATAAGACCAGTGATACCACCAAACCAAAATAGTACCCAATATCTAAAAACAAATTGTGGGTTGATGAAAAAATAATTGACTGACTTAGTGTGTCGGCAATATCATCTGGAACCATATTTTTATCATTTATAGCCGAAGGTAGCTGGCCAGGCCCTTTGCCAATTATTAGATAATTATTAATTAGATCTTCGCTAGATACTACATACAGGCTTGATCTGTAAGACACACCCTCGTTAAGCATATTCGTACTGAATCTATTCATCGAACTCAACTTTGTAAAAATAAGTAACGAAATTATTCCCAACATAATTACTACAATCAACCAATAAGATTTACTTGCTTTAGTTAGACTATTAACGCCAAAAAGGCATCCAGCAACGATTAATCCAATAAAACCAATTCTTGAGTATGTAAAGACGACTGTGGCAACAGACAATATCAATAGCATGATCGTTAGATATCTGTTGACACTTTTTGAGGAAGTAAGTGACAATCTATATAATGCAATAGAGAAATAGATGACGGCCATCATTGCTAAGGTTGTGGCCTGCATGACAACTCCACTTATTCTTGAACTATGGATAATATAACTCCTGTCAATAAAGATTGAAAAAGATAATATTACTAAAAATACAATAGTAGAGGCATCTGAGCTTATATACCGTAAGAAAAGTTTCTTAAAATATATAGAAAATATCAACACACCAATCCAGAATAATAAACCCAGGTATATCGGTTCTGTTCCAATAAAAGTGGTTAATACAGAAAGATCACTATTAATCATACTAGCTACCACGAATACTGTCAGAACACCCGATAACAATAGTGTATTGCGATAGATTCGAAAACAATTCTTTATTATTGTAATGAAATATTCACTCTTGACGTATGCTAATAATATGGATAGTCCTATAAAGGCCAAAGAACGTATTATGTATGATCTATGAGAGTTATTTGGCCAATAAATTAATGGTATACACAAATAGAATAAAAATAGTATGTAATCAAAAGAGAAAGATCTGCTCGAACTCTGCAGATCTTTCATTGACACAAATATTCTTCCTTAAGTAACTTTATATTACTTGCCGTCGCCAGGCTTTGGACACAAATCGAAAAATGCACAATCATTCAACATTGCCGACCAAGTAGCAGCCCCAACCACACCATTTGGAGAAGTATTCTTTCCTTGTTGGCCTTTTGCTTTTTGGAATGCTATAACTTTATCTTTAGTTGATTGTCCAAAAATACCATCAACAGCAACATAACCTCCAACATCTGGAGAATTCTTGCTCTTACCACTTGCTAACTGATGTTTTGTCCAATTATTTAAACCAACCTGTATCGCATATACACAGGGTCCTCTGCTACCCATAGCTTGTGTAGGAGGCATATTTTCACCATGTTGTGTACATTGTCTAGCCTGATCATTATTGATAAAGCTAGCATAGTACTTCGTGTAAGCGCTACTACTCTTAAGCATGTAAAGTCCCAGTGCCCCAAAAACAATCAATACAACAGCACCAATGATTAGTTTTTGGTTTGACACCGTTGGTCGCCCATTTGATTGTGTTCTTTTCGATTTTGTTGATGATTTTTTTGTCATTTTTATCCTTGATTCAATAATATATGTATATTACCGCTTAAGGTTTGTATCGTCAAACTTAAATTATTGTGAATAGTTTTACCGGTGGTTTCTTAGTATATTTTCAGCTAAGAAGCACTATAATGTTAGTATTATGCGTGTTCTAATTATTGAAGATGATCATAAAATTGCTAATTCGGTTCGCAAGGGTCTGCAAAACCAAAGTTACGCTGTTGACGTTTGCTATGATGGAATAGAAGGACTGAATACTGCAAAAAACACCGATTACGACTTAATTATTCTAGACAGGATGCTACCAGGCATGGATGGCTTAGAAGTATTAACGACTCTCCGTAAAGAGGGAAATCACGCTCCAGTACTGTTACTAACTGCCAAAGATCACGTTTTGGAACGAGCGGCAGGGCTAAATGCTGGTGCTGACGACTACCTCGTTAAGCCATTTGCTTTTGTTGAACTAATCGCCCGAGTTAGGGCATTACTAAGGAGGCCTCAACAAGCTCAAGATGCCAAACTAACATACAAAGATGTGGTACTTGACCCGGACACCTTTAGTGTAACAAGATCTGGAGATCAAATAGTATTATCCCAAAAGGAGTTTGCGCTTTTAGAGTATCTAATGAACAACCCAGGGCGAGTTCTCAGCAAAGAGGCGATAATGGAGCATGTTTGGGACTACGATTCAGATATTCTGCCAAATACAGTAGAAGTATATATTGGATACTTGCGCACAAAAATTGACAAACCATTCAAAAAATCTCCGGAACTTATACACACAAGAAGAGGTTTTGGATACGTATTTGGAGAAATTAACTAGTGTTTAAAAAGGCTATCGTTCGACTGACAGCAATATATTTATCGATAATTATGGTGATAAGTATTTTCTTTAGTATAAACATATACCTATTAGCAACCAGGGAATTAGACAGAGGATACGACAGGAACAGTCAGCTAATAATAAATGCTCCAAATGATTTACCAAACTGGCTAAAACGACAACTACTAGAAAGCAGTAAATCGATTATTGATGAAGCACGAGCCAAGGTATTCATTGCGCTATTAATAACCAATGTAGGAGTTTTGGTTGTCGGAGGCTGGATTAGCTACATACTCGCTCGAAGAAGCCTAGAGCCAATTGAAGAAGCCCATGCATCACTAGAAAGGTTCACAGCGGATGCAAGCCATGAATTACGAACTCCGATCTCAGCCATGAAGAGCGAAATAGAAGTTGCCCTGATGGAGTCAAAAATATCTGATAAAGATGCTCGTAAATTACTTCAAAGTAATCTCGAGGAGCTTGACGTTCTAACAAAACTTTCTGATAATTTGTTGACAATAGCCAGATTAGGCGACCAACACCTTGTGCTTAAGAAGCAAAATATACAAGATATTGCCCAAGAATCAATTGATAGAGTTTTGCCACTCGCCGAAAAAAAACACATCTTAATCAAAAACCAAACCGACAATAAAATTTGCGCATCTTTTAATCTTGAATGTCTTGTTTTGTTTTTGTTAATACTACTTTATAATGATATAAAATATAGCCAATAAAAAACGACTATAACCGTAGGCACAAACAAGAAAGACCGTAATCCAGAAATTTTTGTCGAAGACCAGGGAAACGGGATAGCAAAAACCGATATTCCGTATATCTTCAATCGCTTTTATCAAGCTGATACTGCCAGAAGTACTCAAAATCGTTCTGGCCATGGTCTTGGACTATCAATAGCCAAACAGATGACAGAAAAGATGAACGGATCAATAAAAGTAGCCAGTAAATGGGGTAAAGGCTCGAGATTCACCATCCTACTCAACCCATAGTATCACCAGTAAATTTGACAATTCTACAAATAAAGAGTACAAATATAGCTATTAATAATTTGAAGGAGGATGCGAATGGACGCAACTGGACTTAAGGTAATGTGGGAATCCATGATCTTGCGCGGTATTGCTGGTATCTTATTTGGTATCGCAGCTGTGTTTTGGCCTGGAATAACATTAGTAACATTGGT
>CAZTWB010000024.1:0-11740 GCA_964617035.1 uncultured Candidatus Saccharibacteria bacterium | reverse complement strand
AAGTCGATTTCGGCACCTTTACTTTTGCCAATCCAGTTTTTCTGAGCTGTTTTTACTACTTCTGACCAATCAAGTGCATCGGTTGCCTCAAGTAGTTCATCGGCATAGTCTGTAATCTTGAAGAACCACTGCTTGACCTCCTTTTTCTCGACAATCGGGTCATCGGCTCCATCGTGGCGCCAACATTTTCCGTCAATCACTTGTTCATTGGCAAGGACTGTTTGGCACTTGGTGCACCACCATTGCATGCGTGCTTCTTGATAAGCCAGGCCGTTTTTGTACATCTGCGAAAAAATCCACTGTGTCCACTTGTAGTAAGCAGGCTCGTGCGTAGCAATTTCTTTACTCCAATCATTACTCCAGCCCATAGCTTTGTATTGCTTATGATAACTTGGGATAATCCGCTTCATAGATTCCTGTGGGCTAATACCGGTTTTGATGGCGTAATTCTCAGCCGGCAAGCCAAAAGCATCCCAACCAACTGGATGATAGCTTTCATAACCTTGCTGACGTTTATAGCGAGCCATGACATCGCTAATCGTGTAGTTCATGGCATGACCAATATGAATACCCGCCCCACTAGGGTAATTAAACATACTCATAGCAATGTACTTATGTTTGCTACTATTAAGATCGGCTTTATAAATTTGTCTGTCGTCCCAAATTTTTTGCCACTTGGGTTCGATTTCTTTTGGATTATAGCGTTGCATCAGGGGTAATTATATCACGACTCAACTAGTTAGTCTGAGAATCTTAAACTTTATATAAATACTTAGTAGCCAATGCGCCCTTGCCATGCAAGAGATCGTAATGCAACCGTGCAAGCTTAGTGGTTAATGCGCCGGGTTTACTACCGCCAATTTTGCGTGCGTCTACCTCAGATATACTTGATACAAATGCGGAGGTTCCGCACGCAAATACCTCATCGGCAATATACAGCTCCGTTAAATCAACAGTTCTTTGTTCGACTTTTATGCCCTGAACTTCCGCTAACTCAATTATGGTGCGCCTATTGATCCCTTCAAGCAAGTCACTAGTTCTACTTGGGGTAATTAATATCCCTTCTCTAACTAAAAAAATATTAGCAGCCGAGAGTTCACAGACATGACCTTGTGTATCCAAGAAAACACAATCATCATAACCGCTGTCTATTGCATCTTGCTTAGCGAGTACTGAGTTAATATATGCTCCGTTCACTTTAGCCCTAGCTGGAATGGCAAAGTCCGGAACGCGTCGCCAAACACTGGTCTTTAATCTAACATTTTGTTGAGGCAAAATTGGATGTGCAGGATAAATGAACATGGTTAAGATTGTTCTTAGGCCTCTTGACTTTGTGCCCGGTACCGCATCAACAACATGCACTGTTGCGCGAACAAAAACATCCTCATCAATCATATTAGCGCTAGCTAACTGCTTGACGGCATCTTCAAATTTTGGATAATCCCATTCTTTCAAGAAGTCGTCAATCCCAATGATCTTAGAAGATTCTTGTAGTCTACGAAAATGATCTTTCAGCCTAAAAGCCATCAATCCTTTTGAAGTAATATTTATCGGAAAGACAGTATAAACGCTTAATCCATAGAGCACTGCCGAACTGGCAATACTTACATTAGCATCAGCAAACTCAACAAATTTTTTATCAAAAAATATCTTAGATTGTTCCAGATTAAAGCTCATACAAGTTATTATATGTCCATACAATACTTATTGAAAGGTTGCCTTCTTCTTGGCGATCCATTGTTTACTTTGTCGAACTAAATATTTAGAATCATATGAGTTCGCCAAAATACTCTTAAGTGCTTCTTCCATATAAACACCATTCTGTGAACCTTTTGCCAATATTACCGATCTATCATCTATAAAACTCTTTAAATACTCGCCTATCAAGTAAGGGTTATCGAAACGTTTAACCCTACACCCTCTTTCTTCTGCTGAAGATGCGAGGTACTTATTCGCTTCCACTCCCAGTGTTATAACCAAACTCAATTGTTTTGGATCGCAATACTGGCCAACCTCTTTGTGTGCCTTGGCAGAAAAATCACCTAGCTCATTCATATTACCGAGCAGGGCGATTTTCTGCTTCGATTTATACCCATACAGCTCATCCAAAGCCGAAATCATGGCCTGTGGACTAGCGTTATATGTGTCATCAATGATTATAGACCCCTTGATTCCCTTCAAGATTTGCATACGGCCTGGTACAGACTTGACGTTACTAATACTTTGCTCAATTTTTGTCTGACTCATGCCACATAAATCAGCCACAATCATTGCCGAAGTCAAAGAATATGACTGAATTTTGGACGTCTTTAATTTAGACGAGATCCATGTTTGTTGGTTTTTCTCAACAGTAAGATAATTATTACCTTTAATCTTATAATCAGATCTGTCATTAAATCCATAAGAAATATATTTAACATCTCTTAGATATTTTAGGTCGACTAGGTCAGTGTTAATAATAAGCTTGTCTGTAAATTTACTAACCGATAATTCTTCTTGAGCAACTGCATCAATAGTTTTAAAAAACTCCATATGCTCAGGTGCGACAGCTGTAACAATCGCAATATCTAAACGCAAATATTTACTAAATTCTGCAATTTGCCCCGGTCCATCAGTGCCTAGCTCCAAAACAACCGTATCAAAAGGATATTTCTTGATTTGACGTTGATTATTTAATATTACCCTTAACCAGGATAAAGGGTTAAACAAATTCGGTATATCTTGTCCAAAAAAAACCAGAGGAACAATAGTAATGTCATTATAATTACCTTCTTGCCATCTGACTTTTCGTGATTGGCTAAGAACTTGAGATATAGCAAATTTCGTACTAGTCTTGCCAATACTGCCAACAACCCCGATAATTGTGGGCTTGTTTAATGCAATCAATCTATTAGCTTGATGCCATAAAATCCTTTTTATAATAAATCTAGCAAAAGATTTCATAAATTACATATTTTCTTGTAGTAACTTTTGAAGCTTGCCTTCTAACTCTTGCCGACTGATGGCATTTTCTGGTAATTTTACATTTTTAGCTATGCCGTATCCGGCAATTGTTTCGTCACTATTCTGATCTTGATAGTCAATTTTAGTTAATGTTCTACTTAGCTTATCAACAGTCAATTTTACATTAATTGGTTTTGACTTTTCATAATCGTCTGGATTAATGGAGTCCATTTGTTTTAATCCCAACATCTTATCATATGCCTTTAAGAACGTTGCGTAGCCTTTTAGATTGATACTTACATCATATATATAGACCGTTCGACCACTTTCTTTTTTAATCTCAGTTTTCGAGAAGTCTGTCTTGTAGACGCCTTGACTATGTATTATATTCAAGAGTTCGTTGCGTTGTTCTGATGGTAAATTCCCGAAAGAGATAACACCATAGGTTGATTCCGTGAAAGCTCCACCCCCACCTTCAGCTTTCAGTGTCTTGCCCCATATAGAAACCAGAGACGAGAAATCTTTTTTTGGTTGATTTTTTACTTGTGGCATATCAATAGAGGTATATCTAACATAATCCTCGTTTGGTGTTGAAAAGGACTGAGTTGAAACTTTAATATCACCCCCCTCCGATGGTTGAGTAATGTCAGTTTTAGTTTCAACTAAATACTGCGCCCCAAATTGTGCTTGTGACGTTTGGGTTAGTTTTCCATTAGAATTATCCTGCTGGGTAGTTTTGGTGACCCCTCTTGTTGAAAGATTATTGGAAAGCATTGCATTAAATACATTACTCTTACTAGAGTATATTCTTGACCACCACAACCATGCCAAGAAAATTAACAACACAGAACCAACTATTAATATCGTCTTGGTATAGGTTTCACGATCTTCTTTTGAGATATGTTTCATGATGTAAGTATTGTACCAGTCTTGCTTTACTCTACCAATACAGTACGAATTATTGTAAAATCAAATTACAAAAAAGTTGGGGCATTGGCGCAGTTGGCTAGCGCGCATCCATGGCATGGATGAGGTCAAGGGTTCGAATCCCTTATGCTCCACCAATCTAATATGGAGGGTTCTATGGAAAATACTGAACGACTTAGTCAATACTACAAATTTGACAATACAACCTTAGACGTAGTTGAAGAAATAGCAGAAAAACTTCGATCATTCCCAGATTGGAACTCAATGTATAGTGATTTTCAATCTAGCCGATCACACGCACATATGCATGAGACGACTGCATCTCCTCAGTACGGATTCCCTATTAAGCTTATCGACATTATCCCAGTAGAGGCAGAATCTACAATGATTTATCACCTGCCAATGGGTAATTCAGTAGATGAAAATATGCAAGCTCGGCTCATGGCTTTATCGACGGCATTACCAAATACAAGAATTATTGCCTCTAGCAACCCTGCCCACCCTCGTGTCAAAGGGGGAAAGTTACCTAAATCTGATCGTGACCGTGTATCAAAAGGGATTTTTAGAGATACGATTGAACCTATACTATTCTATGCTCATAATCAAAAAATCGATACTGCAGACCAAGTAGGGTATTCTTATGGAGCCGACAAGGCCGTAAGCACTGCATCTCTGGCGAATAGTTTCGACATTCAGACCCCGAACTTAATACCTATAGAGCCAGCGTCTGTACTTCCTAGATCACTTGGAAAGTTAGGTTGCGACTTCTTGTCATCAAACTCAGAACTAAAAAGATACGTAAAGGCTTCTGAAATGCCAGCATATGATGATGCTCGTAAAATAGCTAGCCGTAAACAGGGTGGATTAATCGGCTATACTATAGGACTACTTCGGTTAAGTAACGTAGCAATTTCAAAAGGTATTGCTTCAGGAAAATTCGAACAAAACTTAACTTCTGTTATACGTCGATACCCTGAAACTAACTCGACTCTTATATGGGGTACGGAAAGCGAATTGTCAATCAACGGAATTATGAAGGCGCTATCATCACGTTTGGATAAAACATTTGGAGATCAACGTTTTCAATCAATGCCAATTGAGGGTGGACACCATGCCATGGGTGATGACATATTTTTGCACACTGCTCTAGTCCATCAAGCACTAAACCAAACAGACTAGATCCTACATAAATAACTCATAGATCGACTTAATTCGTGCATTCAAATAAATAAACAACCAATTACTTGGTTGTTTATTTATCGTGCGTGCCCACCCGCGACGGGTAGTTTTGTTTTATTGTTTATTTTACGCGTCGCGCATACGCACGAATAACATTGTTATACAGCTTATGGTTGCTATTTGTCAAGCATCTTTAGTAAATCCGTCTCGGTTAGAATTGTAGTACCAAACTTTTTAGCCTTGGTTAACTTTGATGCGCCTACACCATCACCTGTCACTAGGTAGGTTGTATCTTTACCAACACTAGACTGGAATACTCCACCTTCGGCTCGTATTCGTTCTGCCATAATTTCTCTGCCCATAGATTTTAAGGTTCCAGTAATCACAAAGCTTTTACCAAGTAATTTCCCACTAACTTTTGTGGCTTTTTGGGGCGCTACCCCAAGACTATTAAATTTTGCAATGAGATTCTGATTATTGTCATCCGAAATCCATGCAACTATAGATTCTGCCACCACAATACCAATACCATTTATCGACACAAGTTCATCAATACTAGCATTCAATAATTTGTCGAACTCAACAAAGTGGTCTGCTAAATCAATAGCGGTCTGAACCCCCACATGCCGAATACCTAGGCCATAAATAAATCGCGGTAAACTTGGGTTTTTCTTGGAATTTATGCCATCTATCAATTTTTGAGCAGAAACCTCAGCAAAACGTTCAAGTTTAACAACATCATCAATGGTCAGACCGTATAAATCTGCAACATCTTCAACCAGCTTATTTTTTACTAATAGTTCTACATTTTTTTCGCCCAGAGAATCAATATCCATGGCCGACTTGCTGGCAAAATGCTCAATTGATCGACTCAATATTATCTGCCCAGTTAGCCCTTTTGCTCGATAGACAACATCATTTTTAGGGCGTTCAAATTCTAACTCAGGATACTGTCGAGCTAGCTCCTTTTCAAAATCAAAAACATCACTATTTTTTGGGCGCAACTCAAGAATGACTCTCTCGACCTGTGGAATAATATCGCCAGCTTTGTATACTACTACCGTATCACCAACTCGAACATCTTTGCGCTGTATCTCGTCAGCATTATGTAAACTTGCGTGACGTACGGTTGTGCCAGCAACTAATACGGGATTGAATACAGCAACAGGGGTTGCAGCGCCAGTCCTACCAATACTAATTACAATATCCTTAACAACTGTTGTTGCTTGTTCTGCGGGGAACTTATAAGCTACAGCGCCTCGTGGGTTTTTCCCAACAACACCAACTTTCTTATACTGCTGACGATTATTCAGCTTAATAACTAAACCGTCAATTATATATGGTAAGTCGTCACGTACCTTGTCCCACTTATCTACGAATTCCATAACCTTATCAAGGTTATCAAAAACTGTGGCTTCTTTACTGACATAGAACCCTAATTTTTCTAAGATCTGATATGCTTCAATATTTGTAGCTACTTGATTTGGATCTTCTCGTAGCAAATCATATCCAACAAAATGCAGTGGTCTTTCAGCAACAAGTTTTGGGTCAAGTTGTCGTATAGTGCCGGCACTTAAATTTCTTGGATTTGCAAAAATTGGTAAACCTTTATTTTTGCGCTCTTGGTTAAGATTATCGAAATCTTCTTTAAACATCACAATTTCACCACGCACTTCGGTTCTGCCCCGAAGAAATGCTTCACACCCTTTTTGTACACGCAACGACAAAGGGACATTTTTAATTGTTCGTACATTTTGGGTTACATCTTCACCAATCCGGGTATCACCACGAGTTATGGCTCGAACCAAAACACCATCTTCATAGACAATTGCACAGGCCAAACCGTCCTTTTTTGTATCACAAAAATACTGGTGTTGTGTTTCAGGAAGCAACTTATCAACTCGCTTTACCCACGCCTCAACATCAGATTTTGAAAAAACATCATTCAGTGAAATCATTGGTTGACTGTGTTGAACTTTAGCAAATTTATCAAGTGGACTACCCGCAACACGCTGAGTTGGACTATCTGCTGTGATTAGTTCTGGGTAATCTTGTTCAATTTGTTTTAATTCACGAATTAATCCGTCATAAATAGCATCGTCAACCGTTGGATTGTCGAGATTATAATACTGGTGAGCATACTCTTTAAGAAGCTCTTTTAGTTGCTCAGACCTTTTTTTAGCATCGACTTTATTTTGGCCACTCATAGTAACGATCTATATAATTTATACACGCAACCTATCGATAAGGGTAAAATGATTGAGGAAAGTATCAACAATATCCATTCTGTGGCTATAGGAACAATAACGATACTCGCAAACACTACGCCAGCATATATTAAACCGACCACTATCAAGTACATCAGTAGCTTTCTCATAATTACCCAACGTCTAAAAGCTACGACTTTTTTTGCACTTTTATAAGCGCTTATGGGAGTTTCGTCGGGTAAGGTTACGATAATCAACCCAAACATTGAGGCACTTATTAAATAGAATGTCAAAATAGATAATAAAATTGCTAGTAGCGCCCACAAGAACGTCTCTATGCTCGTTACTGCGAGACCATTTATTTGAACCGAACTAAAAACCCCAACACCAATCATCATCGGTAACAACTGTAGACCAATCAATATTAATGTTAGTATAAAAGGAATAATCGGTGTCATGCCTTCATAAAATGGCTGTTTTATCTTTAATTGAATTTTCTTTAGTTTGTGTTCATGTGTTTCGCGAAACAACCAGATGAAGGCAAGCATAAATACTACTGTTATGATTGTTTGATACAAGCCAGAAACTTCGGCTGTTCCATTTGAGCCTGAGCTAGCAACAACACCTAAAAGCACGGCATTCAGCGTTGCGCCACTTGCCACAGAACTTTCCTTCAATTCTTGTTTTAAGGCTGGAATGTCTAAGGCAGAAGATAACCCCTTAACAAGCACTAGGTTCAAAACGATGTATATTAATATTACACCTGCGAATACTTTTCGATATCGCCACATATGCAGGCACGTGTCAAAAATCAATTTCCTGACTGAAGGCAGGTCTTTAGTGATTGGGGGCTTTATCCTCTTTCTTAGACGAAAGGGTTTATATTGTGGTTTTTTTCGTCTTCTTGTTGTACTCATTAAACCGTATCCTCCATTTTGTTCAAACGCTTTATACGCTCCTCGATAGGTGGATGTGTACTAAATAAACCGCTCAGGCTACCCTTTTTTAGTGGATTTGCAAAAAACAAATGAGCAGTTGAGCTATTTTGCTTTTTCATAATCCCACCATCAGATCCAATTTTTTTGAGAGCACTAGCTAGTCCTTGAGGATACCTGGTTGTTAACGCACCCGTTGCGTCGGCCAAATATTCACGTTTACGAGAAACCGCTAATTGTATCAACCCAGCCACCAGTGGCGCCAGCAATGCACCAATAAGCCCAAACAAAATAGTAGATTGATTATCTTCATCATCGGCAAACCAACTCAATCTCAGTATTATGTCTGACATAATGCCGATAACTGCTACAAGCGCAAAAGCCACCAACGATACACGAATGTCATAGTTCTTTACATGTCCCATTTCATGAGCCATCACGCCTTCTAACTCAGTATCATCTAAAGCTTCTAATAAACCCGTTGTTACAGCCACAGATGCAGAACTTGGATTATGTCCAGTCGCAAAAGCGTTCAGTGCAGGATCGTTAATGATATAGACTTTAGGCATCGGCAAGCCTTCTGTTATCGCAAGATTTTCAACAATTCTATACACTCTAGGGTTATCTTTTTTTGAAATTGGTTTTGCTCCATTAATACTCAACATCATCTTGGAACTAGAATAATAACTCACCAGCACATATACTAAAGCACCGACCACAACATAATATGTCACATATTGATCTAACTGAAGCAAGCTAGTTATTACCCAGGCCAACCCAGAAATCAACAAAATAAAGAAAAACATCATTAATACGGTTTTTCGTTTATTTGCAGAAATCTCACTATACATACAAACTATTATACCTATTTTAGTTTTTGAAGTCACAAAATGAAGAACCTGAAACAAACAGCAAACTATCTAGCCAAACAACTCATTTCATATAACAATACAAGCACCACAAGACAGACCTATTCTGTTAAATTTTTTCAGCCAAATAGGCGAAATTCCTAAGTCTTTAACTAAAGTTTAACTTGGACTGGTTCTTCAATGGATTTACGATCTTCAACTTCAAAAAACTCACGAGCACTAAACCCTAGCATTCCAGCAAAAATGTTTGTTGGGAAAACTTGAATTTTTGTATTCAAATCTCGTACAGCTCCATTGTAAAACCGTCGAGACGCCTGAATTTTATCCTCTGTATCAACAAGCTCTTCTTGTAATTGTTTGTAATTTTCATTCGCCTTTAAATCTGGGTATGCCTCTGCTACTGCAAACAAACTCTTCAGCGCACCTTCAAACATGTTATCAGCTTGTGCGGTATCTTTAACCCCTTTAGCATCCATGATAGCGGTGCGAGCTTTCGTTACTTCTTCAAATACACTCTTCTCGTGTTTTGCATATCCCTTAACGGTTTCAACAAGGTTTGGAATTAAATCTGTACGTCGCTTAAGCTGAACAGTAATATCACTCCAGGCTTCGTCAACTCGAACTTTTGATCTAACTAAACCATTATAAATAAGTGCAACCACTATGCCGATAACTACTATTACGCCAATTATTATTAACACCATCATCTGATTCCTTTATTTATCATAAATATATTGTATCACGCTGTTAATAGTTTGTTGCAACCATTATAGATAATCCAGCTTATGGTTTATACTATGTATAGGATCACTAAAATGAAAAAAACCATAAAATTTACCTGTGTTATTTTTCTGTTATTAGTATTATCTTTTATGGTCTTTTTAAAAACAAAAGAACATAGTCCACCACCTCAAACGCCTACTGCTACTCCCATAGACACAAATCCTAAACCAACAACAGGTAACTCAACTAATTCTGAACAAAACAATCCAACAACTGTAACACATACAAATTCACCCAAACCCAAACTTACCACAACATCCACAACGCTCAGAAGTAGTCCAAATGCTCCACAAATACCCTACTATTTAATGAGTAGCGCTAACGACCCATACTACGGTTCTAATTGGGCACTATCAAAAATACAAGTTAACAGAGCTTGGGACTTATCGACTGGCGACAACACAAAGACCGTGGCCGTAATTGACTCTGGATTTGAACTTAATCACGAAGATTTAGTAAATCGCTGGCGCACCAACATCGGCGAATCGGGTCAAACCCAAGATGGCGACAACTGCTGGACTGGTTTCGCACAGGACAAATCAACCAATAATTGTGATGATGATAACAATGGGTACATCGACGATTATCGTGGGTACGATTTTATTAATAATGATAACGGTCCTCAAGCTGGAACGACCAATACATCAGGAGATGCTGTACATCACGGCACAATGGTTGCAGGTGTAATCGGCGCAACTGCAAACAATAACATCGGCAACAGTGGCATCGATCAAAATGTTAAAATTCTTCCGTTACAAATCTTCAGTGACGATGGCGAGGCTTATACAAACGGCGTTGTTTCGGCCATTGACTATGCCACAGATATGCATGTTGATGTTATTAATCTTAGCTTGGGCTCTGATCAATTTGACCAAACACTACTAAGTGCCATCCAAAGAGCAATTAATAGTAACATCACTGTGGTTGCAGCTAGTGGTAATTGTGCCCTAAATGATCGAACTTTTTGCAATGCACTTTCTGCGCCAGGAAGGATGACCTATCCCGCCCTCTATCCAGAGGTGATTGCAGTTGGCTCGTCCACTAACACAGATCAACGCGCTAGTTATTCGAGCTATGGCTCTCAACTGGATCTCATTGCTCCTGGTAGTTCTGTAGGACCTTTGCCTGTATACAATAATGGATCCACAAATTCCTACGCTTCAGGTAGTGGCACCTCATTTTCGGCGCCACTCGTTAGTGGATTGGCGTCAATATTAGTTGCCCAAAATCCCGGCCTAACACCAAAACAAGTAGAGTCAATACTGGCCGAAAGTGCTGATACAGTTCCGTTAATGTTTAATACCAATAAAACTAGTGAATACGGGTTTGGTAGAATTAATGCACACAAGGCTACTCTCTTAAATCTAGCCCTAATACAGGACAATCTTTTAGGTGATCAAATAGATTCGCCAAACCAGCCTGCCATTGGCCACATTTGGCGATCAGCTTCTGGTAATCTAGGTAGCGACGAGGTCATACTGATAGGTTGCCGAATTTTTGCCACTCAATCTTGTGGTGCTACAATTCAAAATAATGGAACATACTGGCTTAGACCCAAAAGCTATCTAACTAGAGGCGGAACACAATATATATTTGCCCCAAGCAGTAGTGCGCCCAGTGGAACCTGGCAAGTTAGCGTGCAAAATGATCAATACGCAAACTATATAACAAGTGTTACAAAATAATAGCTGATAATATAGAATACATCGATCTTCATCGACAACCCTAAAAGGCGTAGCTAAGGCTACCTTATAATTATGCCCCAAGAACATTTGGCTTGCGCTCCGCGAAGTCAAAGAAAAAACGGCGCTTTCGCGCCGCAATTCAAATTTTAGTTCCCTTTTTGGTACCCCCGGTAGGACTCGAACCTACGACCTAAACGTTAGAACCGTCTTGC
>CAZTWB010000023.1:0-12809 GCA_964617035.1 uncultured Candidatus Saccharibacteria bacterium | reverse complement strand
AAGTTCCACAAGGCAATCTGGATGCCACTGCAGATAGCACTGATCATGAAGCCCATCAAGAAGGCATGTGACCAGTCGATGTGCCACCCGAGCAGCGGCAAGTTCAGGTTGAACGAACCCGTCATGTAGGGCTCGAAAGCACCCTGGAAGTAGTTCGCGCCGGAGGCGATGTCCAGGTACAAGAGACCCGGGCCCAAGACGATACAGATGAACGCCTTCCAGGCCACGGCGATCGTGGCATTGATGCCACGGACGAACGGTGAATTGTTGCCATATGCAGGCATGGGAATCTCAACTTTCATTGGAGGGAACGGATTGTTAAGGTCCTTAGACCTCATTCTACCGGGGTTGGCAGAATGCTACATAATACAACAGTATTGACAAAAAGTCAATGCAAAGTGTATAATACATGACTTTAAGGACGATATATGTCAGTAGATAATATAAATGATATCAGGCCATTTGAGGTAGATGCGTATAACCCAGGAATTCATGAACTTTCTGGCGAGTATCAAAATACCCAATCAAGCTTTAGGCGTGTGATAGCTATTGGCGTGGTGGCTCTAGCTGGTTTAGGGTTGTTCGCCAAAGGCTACTCAAACAATTATCAGGACGAGTCACAACAGGGAGAACCTAAAATAACTTTTCCTGAACAAGCTACGCCTGAAGTCGCCAATATTAACACAAGCCTAGACTCTGTTCAGCTTGGTCAAGACAATACACTGGATTCTTTGGTTCAGGGTATTAAAATAAATGATGCCATATATGCTCCCACTGATACCGACAGAACAAAGGATATGCCTAATGGCTATGTGAAATTCCAGTTACCTAACGAGGAAAAAGGCATTAAAGTTCCTTTTACAGTGGCCGAACGGACTGCGGATATTGAAAGATATACATCTCCGGAGCTTTCGGCGGTACTCTTAGCAACCGCAAAAATATACCAAGACTTAATACTCACTAAGTATCCTCAATTAGCAGGTGAAATGCTAAGGATCCGCGATCTTAATTCGCCGTTTCACGATGATCACACCACAGGAACTCAAGCTGATATTTCTAGCATGCTAGGTTGGCAAGTTGCGCAATATTCTAATGGTTCTTTTGCGGATCAGCAATTTTCTACCAGATTTAATAGAGAGTTTACGATTGATCTAATGACGGAGATGTCTAGACTTACAATTAATGGCCAGCCTGCTATAAGGCGAATTGTATATAGCGATGAAGCTATAAATAACGCAGTAAACGATAGGGTCGGCAGAAGGTTCGCGGTATTTGCAAAGTGGCACAAAGATCACGCCCATCTTGACCTTAATAGCAGTGTGGCGCAGTTACCTGCATGGAAGCCGGATACGGGTCAAATTCCCTGGAACGGACAGCAGGATTTACGAATCGGAGGCATGGCTCAGTCAATCAGCCCGGAGCAATCTATCCATGAACATGGTGACTTTATTATGTGGGTGGCATCTATATCAAAACCAGACACCAATGAGTCAGAAACAAACTTACCACACCCAGATTTAATGCCACTTAATCCAAACGCAGAGAAACTTATAGATTCACTTGATATTTCATCAGAGCATAAAGATTATCTTAAGTGGATGGTTCCAGTTATTGCGACAGCAACTAAAGAGGGCGCAAAATTTAACCCGGCTGGAGCTTTAGCTCATTCTGCTACAGAGTCAGGCTGGGGGGTTAGCGATTTGAGCAAAAAAGCAAATAATTATTTTGGCCTTAAGGCCGGTAAGCACTGGACGGGAAAAACCATCAACCTCAAAACACAAGAAGAATATACAGAGGGTAACCTAACAACTATTAAAGATAACTTTCGAGATTACGACGATCCTCTAACTGGCGTAATGGACTATGCGCGACTTATTGAGAGTCGACCATGGTATGCTGACGCAATTGCCAACAACCAAACACCAAAGGGTTATTTTGATGGGTTATTTCACGAGATCGACAAAAATGGAAATATATTAAAGCGCCAGGGTGAGGGTGCAATTAGTTACGGAACATCTAGGGGTTACGCAGAAAGAGCGGTAGAATTTACAAGGCAATATAACCTGGAAGAAATTATGAATGCTCAGCTTGGTTCATAAGAAGTTATAATATATTTTGTGAACGAAAAATTACAGGCCAAGCTGAAAAAATTACCCAGAGAGCCGGGTGTTTATTTTCACAAGGATAAGAGCGGGCAGATTATCTATGTGGGCAAGGCATCGAATTTGCGCAATCGAGTAAGACAATATTTTCAGGCTAGTCGTAGTCGTGATCCAAAAACAGAATTACTGGTGGGTGAAATTTTCGACACCGATTGGCAAGTAGTTGATAGTGAAGTCGAAGCTTTGTTCCTTGAGGCTGAGATGATTCGGCGTTACATGCCCAAGTACAATATTCTGCTACGTGACGATAAATCGATGACCTATCTACACATAAACTTTAAGGATAAATATCCAAGTGTATCATTTACGCGTCGCCCGATTGATGATGGTGCAGAATATTATGGCCCATATTTAAGCGCGTTAGCACTAAAAAGGGCTTTAAAATACTTACGTCGAGCATTCCCTTATTCTACGCATACACTGTTACCAAAACGACCTTGCTTGCAGTATCACTTAGGGCTATGCCCAGGTCCAGAAACTGGCAATCTAGATGAAAGAGTTTATAAGTCAAATCTTAAGCAATTGGTTAGAGTGCTAAAAGGACAGCGTACTAAATTGCTCAAAGAACTCGAACAAGACATGAAGAAACATGCTTTAAATCAAGAATTTGAAAAGGCTGGTGTTATTAGGAATCAGATATTTGCCCTAAAAAACGTTGGGCAACAAGTTATTTTTGGCGATAAAGAATTTTTAGACATATCTAAAGATCATGCCTTAGTTGAGTTAACTAAACTTCTTGGTATTAATAAACCACCACGTCGTATCGAGGGTTATGATATTAGTCACATGTCAGGAACTGACACCGTGGCAAGTATGGTAGTTTTTGTTAATGGTGCTTCTGATAAGAGTAGTTATCGAAAATTTAAATCACGAATCGCTGGTAACGATGATTTTAAGCATATGCACGAGGTAATAAGTAGACGCTTTAGTGAAAAAAATATAAAGCAATGGGGTATGCCAGATTTGCTTCTGATTGATGGAGGAAAGGGTCAGTTGGCTTCGGCAATAAAAGCATTACGTGAAAAAAATATCCGGATACCGGCAATAGGCCTTGCCAAAAAGTATGAAGAAGTAGTTGTGGATAATGACTGGCCACATGTAAGATTGAACCAAGATATAGTTACAAGTTTGCACGGATTTGCGCGGGCAAGCGATAAGTTTACGTTGATAGATCTGCCTAATAATTCAAATCTGGTTAAGTTACTTCAAAGAGTTCGAGATGAATCTCATCGTTTTGCGGTGAGTTATCATTCAGTATTAAAACAAGGTCGGCAATCTAAAAGTATACTTGATGAAGTTCCAGGTATTGGCTCGATAACCAAAAAGAAACTACTACAAAAATTTGGTAGCTATAAATCAGTTACAGAGGCAAGCCAACAGGAGCTCGCTCGCGCCATCGGGGTAAAAAAAGCAACTATTTTAAAAACTTACATTGATAGTTATAAAAATGATAGTGCGAAAAAGTGATTCTGGCTTATACTAAATAGAAGTGAAAAGTTTTAGCTCAGAGTTCTTTAAGCAAAATAGGCTTGCTTTGCGTCAAAGTATCGGTGATGAATCACCGATAATATTATCGGCTAACGGCGTGATACAGCGAGCTGGAGATAGCGGATATCCATTTAGGCAGGATAGTAATTTTTGGTATCTAACGGGTCTATCTGTTCCTGATGCAACCTTAGTGATTACACAAAAAACCGAGTTTCTGATTCTTCCGGAAAGAGATCCAATTTTGGATTATTTTGAAGGGGCTATTGACGTAGACGCACTAAGAAAAACTTCTGGTATCGACCAAATTATGTCGCATCACGAGGGCTGGGAGTACCTAAGATTAGTCATCAAAAAAAGTAAGTCTGTGTATACCTGCCTGGTAAAAGGTTTCGATGCTCGGCATAGTATTTATATTAATCCTAGTAAACCTCGATTGATTAGCCGGCTAAGGAAACTGAGTAACGATGCAGAAATTAAGGATGTCAGGAAAAGTTTAGCTCTCCTGAGAATGGTTAAGCAATCTGTTGAAATTGACGCTATTGAGAATGCAATCAAAGCTACAATAGATGCTTTTAGTGAGATATTTAGAGATGGTTGGTATGAAAAATATAATGCTGAAGCATTGATTTCGACACGTTTGGGTTACGAATTTGCGAAAAGAAGTGGCGAACACGCTTATCCGCCAATAGTAGCCTCCGGGAAATCGGCCTGCACTTTGCATTACGATAAAAACAACCAGCCTATTGGTGAGAATGATTTACTATTGGTCGATGCAGGTGCTGAGGTTGGGATGTATGCTTCAGATATAACAAGGGTCTATCCTCCAAAAAAGATGTCGGTATTACAAAAAGAAATCTACGAAGCCGTCAAAGATATACAATCGTACGTTATTAGCGAGCTTAAACCCGGTGTGGATATTAAAGAAATCGATAAGCAGGTAGAGAAAAAGATCGGGCAGTTCTTAAAATTAAAGAAATTAATAACTAAGCAAGAGCCTGCGCAAATCCGAAAGTTTTATCCTCATGCCGTTTCACATCATCTTGGGTTAGATGTCCATGATGTCGCCGATTATTCACAGCCACTTGTAGAAGGTAATGTAATAACCGTAGAGCCCGGAATCTATATTCCAGAGTATGGCATTGGTGTACGCATCGAAGATGATATTTTAATAACAAAAAATGGTGCAAAGAATCTGAGCGCTGACTTGCCATCGTAGCCCGGTCGAAGTAAAATAGGCATAAGCATGAAAAACCCAATTATTAGATTTATGATTAGATGGGGTGTTTGCATACTTGGGTTATGGATATCTGCTAGTCTGCTTGGTGATAATATATCGTATCAAGATAAATTGAGTGTGGTGATTGTAGCTGGTTTGGTCTTAGCACTTGTGAATATGGTTATAAAACCAGTGGTAGTAATGCTTTCTCTTCCGGCATTGTTATTCACTTTAGGCTTGTTTATGGTTGTTATTAACGGATTGATGGTTGTTTTGGTGAGCAAGATTTATGGATCATTAGAGGTTGCAAATTTTTGGAGTGCGATGTTTGCTGGTATGATAATAGGGTTAGTTAATTATTTAGTAAGCGCAGTCGTGGAGGAAAAATGACTATTTACAACTATATAACAATCATTTCAGCTGTATTAATGACCATCTTGATATTGATTCAGACCAGGGGTGCATCATTGGGCGCTGGTTTTGGCGGTGGAACAGAGGTCAACACTGTCCGCCGTGGAACAGATAAAACCATATTTCAAATTACTATTGTGATGGCTTTTGTGTTTGCCTCGTCAATTATTGTAGGAGTTATTGCCTAGTAATCTATGGTTGATCGATATACTAAGTTACGCTGGCGTAGGCGCTTCAAGAGGAGTCAGCGTCAGGTTGAAAACTTTTCGATTCAAGCCGAACAAGGTGTTGATAAATATTTCTTCGGGCGCCTGCCAAGATTATCTAATGTACGTCGTTTCGTTACGGGTTGGGTTTTATTAATCTTCTTACTAGGAGTTGGCCTGGTGCTTCAGGTACGTGCCTTATCACCATATTATCAAACAGTACAGTCAGCAGAAGGCGGTATATTTACCGAAGGGATAGTGGGTCATTTTACAACCGCAAACCCAATATATGCTACTAGTTCTGTGGATAGTTCTGTCTCACGATTAATCTTTTCTGGATTGATGCAATATAATGGATACGATCAGTTGATTGGTGATCTGGCTAGTGAGGTTACCTCCGATGAAAGAGCGACGGTATTTACTGCTAAGCTAAAAGATAACATTTATTGGCACGACGGTAAGCTAGTTACCGCAGATGACGTAGTGTTTACCTATCAATTAATCCAAAACCCAGATGCTAAATCTCCTCTTCAGAGTAACTGGAAGAGCGTGAAAATCGAAAAAGTCGATGACAGAACGGTGCGTTTTACGTTGCCGCATGCTTTGGCTTCATTTAAGAATTTGCTAACAAACGGGATTATACCCAAACACAAATTAGAAAAAGTTCATCCATCTCAACTCCGTACGGACGCATTTAACGTAACCTCGCCGATTGGTAGTGGTCCATTTAAGTGGGATAGCATTCAGATTAGCGGGCAAACTCCAGAAGAAAGAGAAGAACAAATTGGGTTGAGCGCCAATCTTGAATACTACGGAGGTGAGCCTGACCTAGATAAATTTATAGTAAAGGCCGTTAATAATAAAGATCTTCTTGTGAAGCGGTTTAATGATCAACAAGTAGATGCCATGGTTGGCATTGACAAAATGCCAGATAATATTGATAAAGACGCTGTTGTTAAAGAAAATAGTATTCCATTAGATGCTCAGGTTATGGTATTTTTCAAATCAAGCAATGATGTGTTGGGCGATAAGGCTGTTCGACAGGCTCTAACGAAAGCCACAAACAGAGCCGAGATACTTAATGGCTTAGGCTATCCAGTTAAGCCATCTGACGGTCCGTTATTGCACTCTCATTTAGGTTTTGCGGAGGATGTTACACAATTTGGGTACAATTTAGAAGAGGCTAATGCGATTCTTGATCAGAATGGTTGGGTAAAAAATCAAGAAGGAGTTCGCGTAAAATCCGGGAAAAAGTTATCATTTAGTCTTAGTTCTCAAAACAATAGCGAATATGCTTATACCTCACAAATACTTCAAAGACAGTGGCGTGAGGTTGGAGCAGATGTAAAAGTTGATTTAGAGAGTGATACTGATTTACAGTCAACAATCGCTTCACATAATTATGACTCGTTGCTATACGGTATTTCTGTAGGTAACGATCCAGATGTCTACGCATATTGGCATAGCTCTCAGGCAGACGTTCGCTCTTCTTCACGGTTGAATTTTTCTGAGTTTAAATCGGCTCTAGCAGATAGTGCGCTAGATGCTGGCCGTACGCGAACTGATCCAAGCCTGCGTGCTGTGAAGTATCGTTCGTTTCTGACGGCATGGCGTGATGAGGCTCCAGCAATTGCTTTGTATCAGCCAAGGTTTTTGTATGTTTCTAGAGGCATGGTATATGGTTTTGATAATAAGGTGTTAAATACGGCAGTTGATAGATTTTGGAATGTGCAAAACTGGCGTGTTAGGACAGAAAAAGTCACGATTCAGTAAAAACTAATATTTATTACTAAGGTGCTTGTGGTATTATATTCTTATTGAATAAAAACAAGGATAGGGATAAATGAATAAGATTGCTCACTATTTGCAACAGCACCTTGTTGGTGAAGTTTTGTCATCTGGAGATGTGCGACGACACTTCTCTACGGATGCAAGTGTATTTACATTGACTCCAACGGTGGTTGCATATCCACGGAACGAAAATGATCTTCGAAAGGTATCACGATTTACGTGGCAGTTAGCAGAACGAGGTCGAGTTATTTCGGTTACAGCTCGCGGTAAGGGGAGTGATAAATCTGGTGCAGCAATCGGTAATGGCATTATGCTGGTATTTCCTGCACACATGAACAGGATTTTAGAATATGATGGCAAGAGTGGCGACGTTACTGTTGAGGCTGGTATTAATTACGGAAGATTGCAGCAAACTTTGTATACTCACGGACGATTCTTGCCACCATATCCATCTTCTCTAGATTACTCAACTATTGGCGGAGCAATTGCCAACAATGCATCTGGTGAAAAGTCAGTTAAATACGGAACAACGCGTGATTACGTTAGAAACATGCGTGTCGTTTTAGCTAATGGCGAGGTCATCGAAACAAAGCGCCTTTCTAAAAGAGAACTTAACAAAAAAATGGGTTTATCTAGTTTTGAAGGAGAAATTTACCGTAATCTAGACAAGTTAATAGAAGAAAACAAAGAAATCATTAAACAGATTAATATAAATGTATCAAAAAACTCTTCTGGGTATGACATTGCTAGCGTAAAGCATAAGGGATCTTTTGATTTAACTCCTTTGATAGTTGGTTCACAGGGGACGTTAGGTATAGTGAGTGAGGTTACCTTAAAAACAGCGCCGTATAATCCACACACTTCGCTGATAGCTGGATTTTTTGAAGATATTAACTCTGCTAAGAATGCAGTAATTGATTTGATGAAGCAATCAGAGAAGCCCAGTGCAATAGAAATGGTCGATCAAAATTTGCTTAATTTTCTTGATGAAAACTATCCAAACCAGCTAAAAGGAATTGTGAATAAACCATTTCATAAAATAGTTTTGCTGATTGAATTTGATACTCACAATGAACGGGCTCGAAAAAAGTCTACCAAAAGGGCTATAAAGATCTTCAATAAATATAATGTGGAGTATCAATTAGAAACCGAGCCTGATGAAAGAGAAAAGTTGTGGAAGATACGCCATAGTGTTGCAGCGGCTATTTCTCATAATTACGACCATAAAAAAGCTCTGCCAATTGTAGAAGATGGCATAGTGCCAATTGCTAAATTTTCAGAATATATCGACGGAGTCTACAAAATATTTGAAAAGCACAAACTAAAAATAGCCTTGTGGGGTCATGCGGGTGATGCTAATTTGCACATGCAACCCTTCTTGGACTTGAGTCAGATTGGCGATCGTCAGAAAGTGTTTAAGGTTATTGACGAATACTACAATTTTGTAATTGATTTAGGCGGTAGCACAAGCGGAGAGCATGGTGATGGACGTCTTAGAGCACCATATTTACCGAAGCTTTACGGGCAACAGGTGTATGAGTTGTTTAGAAAGATTAAAGCAATTTTTGACCCATACAATACACTCAACCCGGGCGTCAAGATTGATGTATCTATAGAGGATATTAAACTATTATTGCGCGATGAATATTCCTTAAACCATTTGTTCGACCATCTACCAAGATCGTAACGCAAAAGTAGATATTTGATATAATAGAAATCAACCTCATATTGTAGTTTATATGTGCGAGTGGCGGAATCGGTAGACGCGCATGTCTGAGGGGCTAGTGGGAGCAATCCTGTGGAGATTATAACTATCAGTGGTGGTTTAAATAGTAACTTTCCGATAAAGACTGGTTTTCTATACTTAGTCTTGAGGTTGTCGAGGGTGACCAAGTCCAAGTGAACCTTTATAATGTAATTATTATGTGCGAGTGGCGGAATCGGTAGACGCGCTAGCTTGAGGGGCTAGTGGGAGCAATCCCGTGGAGGTTCAAGTCCTCTCTCGCACACCACAGTAGTACTTTCTGGAATTTTTTCAAGATTTTTAGTCTGACGCGGACCACCATTCAAGGATCTTCTTTTTTAGTTGAGGGGGTTGGGCTTTGGTGTGATGTACTGGCATTTTTGCGAGCTGCGGTTTGGCAACCTTTATACATTATTATGCATTGGGCGCTTTGGGTGTGTGGCGGTGAGGAGCTAAGGTGACTCGCGAAGTATAGATACCGGCCGTTGCCTTAATTTTCTAATATTCTGCATACCATGCTACACTAATACAATAAGCATTAGGTGTATGAAAAAGGCCAAGATTGATTTTAGGCAAATTACGACAGAGCATAAATTCCATGTGTTTTTGACAATCTTTAGTATTATTGGTTTGCTGGCGGTATTAGCTACCAGTGCTGCAGCTTTTTCAATATCCATAGAATCAGAAGCGTCTGCACCGAGCAACTTAGTTATTAATGACCAGACCGCATCAGGGGCAAATGCAGTACAGTTTGGGGTGGTCACACCGACCAGTGGCCTAAGACCCATACCGGATACTTTATACGGCGTAACGATTGAATCGGTATCACAGTTGAGTTCAATCACTGATTCTTTAGACAGACACACCCAAATGCCAACTACTAGGATTGTATTTCAGGACGGGATGAACGTCTCTGATTATACAAATGCAATAAACCAGATTTACTCAAAAAGCTACATTATGGGTGAGATCCTCGATTCTACTGGCCTAGAAAGCATTAGTACTGAAAATTACAAGACACGAGCAAGGAATTTTGTAAACGCTTTCTCTGGAAAGGTTGATATTTGGGAAATCGGTAACGAGCTTAATGGTGAGTGGGTGGGACAGCCAGCAGATATTCGAGCCAAAGCCCAAGCCGCATATGATGTGGTTGAGAAGGAAAATGCAAGTCTCAATTTGCGCTCGGCGATTACTTTAAATTATTGGCCAAGCACAGATTGTTATAGTTATTCATGGGAGGATACTGAAACGTTCGCAAACTCTCTTTCTACAGAAATTAAGAATGGCATAGATTATGTTTTACTCAGTTTTTATGAAACAGCTTGCAGTCCAAGAGCAAAACCAACCAACCAACAATTTATTACTATTTTTAATAAGCTAAAGACTATTTTTCCTAACGCAAAAATTGGAATGGGTGAGATTGGCGCTCAAGGAAAAGACGATGGTTTATCAAGCGATCCGAGTTTGAGCGAAAAGCAAACGATCGCAAATAGATACTATGGTATGCATAATGCACTAAAGGAAGCTCTTGGGCCTCGTTATGTCGGCGGGTACTTCTGGTGGTATTACTATCAGGATGCCGTGCCATACAATAAATCTCAATCAATGTGGCAAACCATAGAAGATAACTTTAGTCAGTATTAATATCTTAATCTATTTAAACTCAACCATGGTCTATGGTTTATCACGATTTGTTTGTAGACTTGTTGTTTATCAAGTCAGCATATCTAACCATAGTATCTGGAGCATCAATATGGTTCAGTCAAAACTCTAAAATTTTGTGATGATTATGATGTTGTGTGGGTAGTTAACTAGGTGACATAAATGGAAGGTTTATATTTTTGATTTTCATTTGGATCCCTGTGTTGGAAAAAGCCAGAGAATATATTTAAGGTTTCTAAGTTACTTGCTCAATATCTGTCTTTACTTTTTCTAGTGTAGTTTTGTAGTGGTGCTCATCGTTAGAGTATTTTGTTAATAATCTGCCAATGGCGAGAATGTCGGCTCCATGATCGATAGCCTCTTTTGGCGACATGGTTGTTGGGTGTTGGTCGCTGGGTTGGTTGTTGTATCTGATGCCAGTGGCTATCACGGCAAAGTTGCCCATACTCTTGACTCGTTCTATCATTCCGACATTACACATGATATCTGTTATTTGCTTGCGATGAGGGAGGTATTCATTGGCCATAATAACCTCTTCTAGGAAGGGGACAATTAAATCATCATGATAATTTGGCATCGGTATAAATATATTTGAGTCATAATTTGCGGCATTAACCGCAGATATTAATGATTGATGCCCAGAAAGAGCGGATACGCTTAACTTTTTGACACCTCGACTAAATACGCTATTTGCAACCTGAGGTATTTGATCAGAGTCCAAGACATAATTAGTGTCTAGCCAGGTTTCTATGTCGTGATCTCGTAGGATTCTATGAATTGACCAAGGTCTATCAAATTGCATTAACTCTAGGCCTAGCTTGAAGGCGCGTGTTTCTTTGCCAATATCGCTTGCAATTTTGCCCAGGTTTTGGATGTCTGATTTAGTATCAATAACCACTACAATTTTATTTGCTATAGGATCGAGAGCCTCAAAGTTCCTCATGTCTGATTTATATCAGACGTTATCTTGATTGTAAAAATATTGTGTTATATATCACAGATATCTAGTTGTGCATCACAGAGCATTAAATACTACCAATATAATCATTTTCTGGTATAATCGTTCGGAGATGTGGGCGCTTAGCTCAGCTGGCTAGAGCACTTCGTTTACACCGAAGGGGTCGGGGGTTCGAGTCCCTCAGCGCCCACCACAAAAAAGCACCTTTTTGGAATTATTAAGCTATCATGTGGCTCTTTAGCTCAGTTGGTAGAGCAGAGGCCTGAAGAGCCTTGTGTCCCCAGTTCGAGTCTGGGAGGAGCCACCAAAATCTATATGATTTTTTGGAGATGCCCAGACGAGAACTGGGATCTGCGGAGCAGACAGTTCGGTAGTGTATTATGCGGGTGTAGCTCAGTTGATAGAGCGCTTCCTTGCCAAGGAAGAGGCCACGAGTTTGAGTCTCGTCACCCGCACCAAAATATCCAACTTTTTAACCAAACTATTGATTATCTTTGTTTCTGTGATGGAGCCAACTATCTCTTGCGTTTTTATTACCTCGGAAATATTCTATATCAAGGCTATTAATATCGCTTATTTTATTATCGACAAAATCTAGAAATTCTTTAATTAACGATTTAATGTTGTTGCTGTTGTGTTGATAAATACCTGCTAGCATTTCGGGATTGTCGCTTGCTAACCGAGTTGTTGTAATAAAACTTTCCCCGGCAATAGTCAATGCTTCGGGATGTTTTTCATTTACAAATTCAAACAATAAATGCGAAAGACCAAGGACTGTATGTGAAACAGATGCTACGTAAAGATCATGTTTTTTGTATGGAATAAATTGGATATATGCACCACAGTATGATCTTAAAAAATTTGCAAGTATTAGTTCTTGGCGTGATTGCTGATTATCATTACTCGAACATATTATCCAAGGTTTTTGGCGAAAGATACCACCTCGTGAGGATTGATATCCAGACTTTTCCGACCCTCCCATAGGGTGAGATGGTATGTAAGTGATTATATTAGAAGTTAATTCGGTGAATATTGGTGCGATCTGTTCTTTTACGGATGCGACGTCGGCAACTATTAGGTGTTTCTCCGATGTCTTAAATAATGAAATTTCTTTTGCAACATCAGATACTGAATCGATCGGTACTGCAATAAAAATCAAGTCACAATTATT